>NZ_JAAKNE010000002.1:0-83863 GCF_049170755.1 Aeromonas sp. 604176 | reverse complement strand
TACCGCGATCAGCTGGAGGTGTTCGTCAGCTCCCTGGCCAGCGCCGACCCGCTCAAGGATGTGCAGCTCTCCCTGCTTGACGAGAAGGGCAACCGGCTGCAGGTGCAAACCACGGATCTCCAGGGCCATCGCCGCTTCGATCAGGTGCAGGGGGCTCGCCTGCTGCTGGCCGAACAGGGCAACCATCTGGCGGTACTGCGCCTCGATGGGGCGGCGCTCGATCTCTCCACCTTCGATCTCGGCACCCAGCCCTGGCAGGCCCAGCAGTTGTATCTGTTCAGTGGGCGCGACCTCTATCGCCCCGGCGAGCGACTTGACAGCGAGATCCTGCTCAAGGGGCAGGATGGCCAGCTGCTGCCGGGCATGGCGGTGGAGCTGGAGGTGAAACAGCCGGACGGCCAGCTGCTCGAACAAAAGCGGCTGCTACCGGATAGCCTTGGCGCCGCCCACTACGGTCTGCGTTTGCCGGATGATGCGCCGTTGGGGCGCTGGACCATCAACCTCAAGACCGCCGCCGGCAGTCGCTTCGAGTGGCCCTTTCTGGTGGAGGAGTTCTTGCCGGAGCGGCTGAAACTGCAGCTTGGCAAGGGGCCGGATGGCGAAGTCACTGATTTGGACGCGGCCCTCACTCTGCCACTGCAGGGGGACTATCTCTACGGCGCGCCGGCGAGCGCCACCAAGGCCAAGGCGGAGGTGAAGTTAAGCCGCGCCACCATGCCCTTTACCCAGTGGCAGGAGTTCACTCTGGGTGACGTGCTGCTCGCCGAGCAGGCCAAGGATCTCGAGCCGCTGAATCTCACCCTCAATGCGCAGGGGCAGGGGACTTTTTCGTTAGCTGATGAGCTCGATGGGGTGCGCGCCCTCGGGCCGCTGGAGGTGGCCTATGGGGTGTCGCTCGCCGAGCCCGGTGGCCGCGCTGTCAATCGCAGCCGCACCCAGTATGGCTGGCCTGCGGGCAGCCAGTGGCCGGCGCTCAAGGCCGACTTCGTGGCTGATCGAGTAGAGGGAGGCAAGCCGCTCCCCTTCCAGATCCTCAACCTCGATGAGCAAGGCCAGCCGGTGGCGGGGGCGGTGAAGGTGCGCCTCATCAACGAGTATCGCGACTACTACTGGCACTACGCCGATGGGGAGGGGTGGAAGTACGAGTTCAACAGCCAGCCTTATCTGGAGCAGGAGCAGACCCTGCAGCTGGATGGCAAGGGGCCGACCCCGCTCACGCTGCAACTGACGGCGGGCTGGTATCGATTGGAAGTGGAGAACAGTCAGGGCCATCAATCCAGCCTGCGGGTAGAGATCGGCAGCTACGCCTGGGGCGGCGGTGGCGAGCAGGCACGGCCCGACAAGATTGCCATCACCCTCGACAAGCGCGCCTATCGGGCGGGTGACAAGGCCAAAGTGACGCTGGTGGCGCCGCGCCCCGGCAAGGGGTTGCTGCTGGTGGAGGATGGCGACGGCCTGCGCTGGTGGCAGCGTATCGAGCTCAAGGGCGCAGGTGGCGATGCCAAGGATGCCCGCGGCGAGTTCGAGATCCCGGTCAGTCCCGAGTGGCAGCGTCATGACCTGCATATCTCGGCCCAGATCGCCGCGCCAGACAGCGCGTCCAAACCGTCCGGCAAGCAACAGGGGCAGAGCCTGCGCTCGGTCGGACTGGTGCCGCTCACCCTGGATCGGGAAGCGCGTCGTCTGCCGCTTACCCTGAGCGCACCGGATAAAGCGGTGCCGCTTACCCGGCTGGAAGTGACCGCCACCTCCACCCCCAACAGTCAGGGGCGCGTGGTGCTGGCGGCGGTGGATCGGGGCGTGCTCAACATCAGCGACTACCAGCCGCTCGACCCGTTCGAGATCTTCTTTGGTCGCAAGCGCTTCGCTCAAGATTTGTTCGACAACTACGGCCAGGTGATCCCGCCGCAAGATGGCAAGCTGGCCCGCCTCAATTATGGGGGTGACCGGGCGCCGCTGAAAAAGGGTGGCGCGCTGGAGAGTCGGGTCGAGATCGCCGCACTGTGGAGCGGCGAGGTGAGTTTTGACCAGCAGGGCAAGGCGGTGATCCCGCTCGATTTGCCCAACTTCAACGGCGAGCTGGCGCTGATGGCGCTGGCCTGGAACGAACAGCAGGTCGGTGAGGCCGAGCGCGCCGTCAAGGTGGTGGCGCCGCTGGTGGCAGAGATCGGCTGGCCGCGCTTTGGCGCCAGAGGGGATGAGACCCGGGCGCTGGTGCAGCTGCGCAACATGAGCGGTGAGGATCAGACCCTCTCCCTTGCCTGGACCCTCAACGGCGGGCTGAAAGCAAACGGCGAGCTGCCCGGCACCCTTTCCCTTAAAAATGGCGAGGAGCAGTGGCTGACCCTGCCGCTCACCGTGACCGGGGCGAGCGGCGTGGCACGCCTGCAGTTGGCTGCCAGCGGCAAGGATTTTGCCATCAGCCGCGACTGGACTTTGCCGCTGCGATCCCCCTGGCCGGCCGAGACTCGCCAGCGCTACCAGATGCTGGCTCCCGGCCAGCAGATGAGCTTTGCGCCAGCTGAGCTGGCCGGGCTGGATCGCGCCAATCTGCAGGGGCTGCTCAGTCTTTCCGGCACTCCCCCCTGGGATCCGGCAGCCCAGTGGCAGGCGCTGGCCGACTACCCCTATGCCTGTCTGGAGCAGACCCTGTCCCGTGCCTGGCCTTACTTGCTGACCACGGCGGATGAGCGCACCGCCTGGAGCAAACCCGCAGAGGGCAAGAAAGCGGCGAGCGAGGCGGATGTGCAACGCGCCCTGCTGCAACGGCTGCAGCGGTTGCAACTGCCAAGCGGCGGCTTTGGCCTGTGGGATGGTCGCTCCGACGAGGAGCAGTGGCTCACCGCCTATGCCGCCGACTATCTGCTGGCGCGCAAGGAGGCGGGCGATGCCGTGCCGGAGGCGATGCTCAATCAGGCGCTGAACCGGCTGCAGAGCTATCTCACCGACAGCCAGTATGGCGAGCGCTGGAGCAGTGCCCCCGAGCACAGCCGGCTGGCCTATCAGTCCTACAGCGCCTATGTGTTGGCCCGGGTGGGCAAGGCGCCGCTCGCTACCCTGCGCCTTATCTGGGAGCAGCAGGCTGATCACGCCCGCTCCGGTTTGCCGCTTTTGCACCTCTCGCTGGCCCTCTCGGCCATGGGGGATGAGCAGAACGCCGCCAAGGCCCTCAGCCGGGCATTGGCGACCGAGCGCGGGGACGACTATCTGGGGGATTACGGCTCACCGCTGCGCGATCAGGCCCTTGAGCTCTCCCTGTTGCGCCAGCACAAGCTGGCTGCGGAGCGCTGGCCCGCCCTCAGTGCCAAGGTGGCCGATACCCTGGCCCATCGTCAGTGGCTCAGCACCCAGGAGCGGCTCGCCCTGCTGCGACTCGCCCGCGTCGATCCGGCTGTCGACTGGCAGGCCAAGGTGGCTTCCTCTCTTGGCAGTGGATCCCTGAGCGGTTCGGCTCCGCTGCAGCAGGGCACCCCCGAGGCGCTGGCGGCGAGCGCCGTCACCAACGAGGGCAAGGGCTCCCTCTATGTGCAGCGCACCCTGGTCGGTTACCCCGAGCAGGCGCCGGCACGGATCAGCATGGGAATGAGCGTGACCCGCAGCTGGTTCAACAGCGACGGTCAGCGTTTTGACCCGACCAAGGTGAAGGTGGGCGATCTGGTGGTGGTGCGGCTCAACGTCAGCAGTGAATCGGCGGTGCCCGATGCCCTGCTGGTGGAGATGGTGCCCGCCGGCTTCGAGCTGGAGAACCCGGCCCTTGGCACCAGCATCAAGCTCGAAGAGCTCTCCATCGAGGGGAAACCGGCGTGGCAGAGCGAGTGGAACGACTACCTCAAGCATCAGGAGTTTCGCGATGACCGCTACACGGCGGCGCTGGATCTGAGCGCCGGGAGCAACCAGCAACTGGTCTACCTGATGCGGGCGGTGACGCCGGGTCGCTATCAGGTGCCGCCGACCCAGGTGGAGGATATGTACCGACCCGAGCTGCGGGCTGTGGGTGAGGATATCCACGAGGTGCGTATCTCTGAGTAACAAACCCTCCCTTGAGCGGGTTCGCCCGCTCACTTTCTGGCAGCGTGGCTGGCTGAGCCTGGGTCGCACTGGCCGCGCTGGCTGGCGCTGGCTTGGTGGCCTGCCACGCTGGCTGCGCTTTTCGGTGCTGGGGGTTGTGGCACTGCTCCTGTCATTGCTGGCGCTGGATCGACTCTTCCCGCCGCCGCCACTCGACCCTGCCTACGCACGGGTGGTGCTCGACATGAAGGGGCGACCGCTGCGCGCCTTTGCCGATACCAGCGGCGTGTGGCGCTACCCCGTGACCCTGGAGCAGGTCTCCCCTCGCTATATTGAAGCGCTGCTGGGTTACGAGGATCGCCATTTCTGGCACCATCCCGGGGTCAATCCGGTGGCCATGGTGCGCGGCATCGGTCAGTGGCTGCGTTACGGGCGCGCCGTGTCGGGGGGCTCGACCCTCACCATGCAGGTGGCCCGTCTTATCGAGCCCTACCACAGAAGCGTGCCCGGCAAGCTGCGCCAGATGGCCCGTGCGCTGCAGCTGGAGTGGCACCATGACAAGCGCACCCTGCTCACCGTCTATCTGAACCGGGCGCCGTTTGGCGGCAATCTGGAGGGGGTGCAGGCGGCAAGTTTTGCCTATCTCGGCAAGAGCGCGGCAAAGCTGACCTATGCCGAGGCGGCGCTGTTGGTGGTGCTGCCGCAGGCTCCCAGCCGCAACCGGCCGGATCGGCATCCCGAGCGGGCCCGCGCCGCCCGCGACAAGGTGATGCAGCGACTGGTGGCTCAGGGTGTCTGGCCCGAGCCGGTGTGGTTGGAGGGACGTATCGAGCCGGTGCTGGCCCGCGGTCACTTCACGCCGATGGAGGCGCCGCTCTTTGCCCGCCTCGCCGCTGACAATCAGACCGGGGCGCTGGTGCACACCACCATCGACGGGGATCTACAGCGCTGGCTGGAGGGACGGGTGGCAAGCTATATCCGCCGTTTCCCCGAGCAGACCTCAGCGGCGTTGCTCCTGGTAGACAACAAAACCATGGCGGTGCGCGCCTATGTAGGCAGCGCCGAATATGGCAACCTGCGCCGCCACGGTTATCTCGACATGGTGCAGGCGATCCGCTCCCCCGGCTCTACGCTGAAACCCTTCATTTACGGTCTGGCCATGGACGAAGGATTGGTGCACTCGGCCTCCCTGCTTTCCGATGCGCCGAGGCTGGGCTCGGAGTACCGCCCCGCCAACTTTTCCGGCGCCTTTCAGGGGCCGGTGACCCTGACTCAGGCACTGCAGCAATCCCTCAACGTGCCGGCGGTGCAGGTGCTGGAGGCGCTCGGGCCCGACAAGCTGGTCAGCCGCCTCGACAACGCCGGAGTGCGGCTGGCGCTCTCCGACAAGCCCAACCCGGCCATCGCGCTGGGGGCGGCGGGCATTCGGCTCGAACAGCTGGTGGCGCTCTACAGTGCGCTGACCCGGCAGGGGCAGGTGGCGATGCCGGTCTGGCTGGCGGGGCAGCAGGCGGTGTCACGCCCCTTGCTGAGCCCGGGAGCGGCCTGGATCACCTGGCAGATCCTGAGCGCGCAGGGACGGGCTGATCAGCCTTTTGCCAGTGAGGCAACCGGCAGGGTCAACCGGCTGGCCTGGAAGACCGGTACCAGCTATGGCTATCGCGACAGCTGGGCGATGGGGGTCTCCGGTCGCTGGACCATCGGCGTCTGGCTGGGGCGCCCCGACGGTACCCCCATGCCCGGTTTTTACGGCCAGAGCGCAGCGGTGCCACTGCTGCTCTCGGTCTACTCGCGGCTCTCGGACAACAGCCCTCTGCCGGCACAGCCCAACACGGTGAGCGAGGCTGAGGTCTGCTGGCCGCTGGGGCGCAAGGCGAGCGCGACCCTGTCGGAGGTTTGTTTGCAGCGCCAGAGCGCCTGGTTGCTGGAAGGGCGCGATCCTCCCACCTTGCCGGATCCCATGGACTGGCCCTCGCCGCTGCGTCAAGTTGCACTCACTGCCGGGGGCAAGCCGACTCTGACCCGTTGCCCCGATGCGGCGCAGTCGGGCTTCCGGGCTCTTTGGCCATTGTCGCTGGAGCCGTGGCGGTCCCCCGGCGAGCGACGGCAGGCGCTGCTGGCAAGTAGGTGTGCAGGGGAGGGGCAGAGCGCCGAGCTGCAGGCTCCCATTCGCATCGTGGCGCTGGGGGAGGGTAACCTTATCCGCAGCCAGCGCTATCGGTTGCAGCCCAAGGTGCTCGGCGGTGTCGGCAAGCCAGCCTGGTTTCTCAACGGCCAGCGACTGCGCTGGGACGGGGATCAGGTGCTGAATGTGGCGGGTCGTTATCAGCTGGTGGTGGTGGATGAAGCGGGCAACAGCGATCGTATCGAGTTTCACGTGGTGCATCCTGACAGTGATGCCGGCACCATCACCCGTTGATCGTTTTGCCGACAGCCATTGAGGTGAATGTAATTAACTATTTGAAATGCATCAATATTTGATTGGATGAATTAATTTGTGAATAATTACGAGTTCATTCAAATCCAATCGGGAGTTCTCTTTTGCTGCGTGTTCTGTGTCCCTTGCTGGTGCTGATGAGTTCGGGTTGTGCCACAACCAATCATGGTGATCACCATGTTTCTCCTGAACGTACCGGGTTCTATTCACCTTTCGAACCCGCTTCCGAGAGTTTTGTACGTTGTTATCAGAAACAGTTTGCCTGTACCCCTGCCAATATCCGCCGTGACAGGGCGATGGAAGCGCGCCGTGACGCACAAGAGCGGGCCAATCACCGTGGTGATGATTGGTAGGCCGCAGATAACGAGAGGGGTTGGCAGATGCCAACCCCTTTTTCATTCCGCCGGTTCAGCCCGGTTGGCGCAGATGGCCGAGCCGGGTGAAGAAGTGCTGGCTCTTGCGCTGGTGAAAGTGGCTCTTCTTGATGGGATGGAAGATGAGGTCGCTTTCGGGATGGCTCGCCTTTAACTGATGGAGCATCGCCACGGCGGGAAGGCTGGTGCTGACCAGGGTGGTGAGTGGCATGCTGATGGTCTCGGGGCCGAGCAGTTGATTCAGCCCTTGCCGGGCCTGCTCGAAGCGGGTCAGGGCCGCCGGGTCGGCATAGCCGCTCCCCATCATGGTGAGCAGGTTGTCGAGGGCCAGATGAAATTCGGCCAACTGCTGGCGAAAGCCGCTGCGCCCGCGCAGGGCAATCAGCTCTGCAAACGGAATGTCGGCCAGGTGAGTGGGCACTTGCAATGGGATCTCGAGGTGGAAGCAATCCTGACCGCCGCGATTGTGGTAGCGGGATTCGAGCAGGTGGAGCAGGCGGTCGAGATAGTCGTGATCGGTAATAAGCGCCCCGTCATTGGCGAGTGCCCACTCACGGGCGAGACGCATGGAGAGCAGATTGGCAAAGCGCCGCGCCATTCTGATCCCCCCCTCATCCCGGGTCGCAAAGCCGTGAGTCAGGCAAAAGCCGTGCAGTCGCTCCAGTCCCGCCTGATCCGGGCAAAAGCAGTCGTGGTTGGCCTCCTGACGCCAGCGACCAATCAGCTCCTTGTTGCCAAATACCTTGTGGCGGACGAAATCGGGGGCCACCAGGCCGCTTATCTGGCTCTCCAATTGCGGGGTAATGGCGACAAAAAAGGCTGCATCGGGCCGCTCGGCCAGCAGATCGGTCTGCTGTTGAAGGGTATCGAGCAGGGCGGTGAGACCGCTCTTTTCGCTGACGGTGAAGACAAAGGCAAGCCGCTCCAGATAGAGCAGGGCAAATTTGAGCCAGAGCTCGTCGCGTACCTCCATGCCGGGGTAGTAGATATAGGTCTTCATCGGATCAGTCTGTTGTCAAAAATCTGGCGAGGCGCAGGGTCGGGAATATACGCAAGATTGCGGTCGCGCGGCAAACACTGCGTGGGGTAATGTGAGCAAACGCTCATCCAGTAGGCGCTGGCCACAAAGTTCTGATATAATTCGCGCCCTTAAATCAAGGTCACCCGAGTCATTACCATGAAGTTCATTATCAAGCTGTTCCCGGAAATCACCATCAAGAGCAAGTCGGTTCGCCAGCGCTTTATCAAGATCCTGCAGGGCAATATCCGCAATGTCCTGCGCCGCTTCGACGACGATGCCCGCGTACGGATGGATTGGGACAAGCTGATCGTGAGCTCCCGCAATGACCAGTTCCGCGAGCAGGCTATCGAAGCTTTGGCCTGTATTCCGGGCATTCAGGCCTTCCTCGAGGTACAAGCCAGCAAGTTTACCGATCTGCACGACATCTTCGAGCAGGTGAAAGCCGTGTGGGGCGAGCAGCTCAAGGGGAAAACCTTCTGCGTGCGCGCCAAGCGCCACGGCAAGCACGAGTTCTCCTCCCTCGAGATTGAGCGTTACGTGGGCGGTGGTTTGAACCAGCAATGCGAAAGCAACGGCGTGCGCCTCAAGAACCCGGATGTGAAGATCAACCTCGAAATCGATGGCGAAGAGCTCTACATCGTCAGCGCCATCCATCAGGGCCTGAGCGGTATGCCCATCGCGACCCAGGAAGATGTGCTGAGTCTGCTCTCCGGCGGTTTTGACTCAGGCGTGGCGTCGTTCCAGTTCATCAAGCGCGGCTGCCGGGTGCACTACTGTTTCTTCAATCTGGGCGGTGCTGCCCACGAAATCGGCGTCAAGCAGGTGGCCTATCACCTGTGGAACCGCTTCGGTTCATCCCACCGGGTGCGTTTCACCGCTGTGGACTTCGAGCCGGTGGTCGCCGAGATCCTCGAGAAGATCGACAACGGTCAGATGGGCGTGGTGCTCAAGCGGATGATGATGCGTGCTGCCGCCAAGGTGGCCGATGAATTCCAGATCCCGGCGCTGGTGACCGGTGAGTGTGTGGGTCAGGTCTCCAGCCAAACCCTCACCAACCTGAACGTCATCGACCGGGTGACCGACAAGGTGATCCTGCGCCCGCTTATCACCTGGGACAAGCCGGACATCATCAGTGAAGCCCGACGCATTGGCACCCTAGAGTTCGCCGAGACCATGCCGGAGTATTGTGGGGTCATCTCCAAAAAGCCGACTGTGAAGGCCGAGCTCTCCCGCATTGAAGAGGAAGAGGCCAATTTTGACTTCTCCATTCTGGACAAGGTGGTCTCCGAGGCCCGTTACCTCGATATCCGTCGTATCGGTGAAGAGACTGCCGCTGAAGTGCAAGAGGTGGAAACCACCCAGGTGCTGGGCGCTGACGAGGTGATCCTGGATATCCGCTCTGCCGACGAACACGACGAGAAGCCGCTGGTGGTGGAAGGTCGTGAAGTACTGCATATCCCCTTCTTCAAGCTGGCCACCGCCTTTGGCGATCTGCCCAAAGAGAAGACCTACCTGCTCTACTGCGATCGCGGCGTGATGAGCAAGCTGCAGGCGCTTTACCTGAAAGAGAAAGGCTTTGCCAACGTCAAAGTTTACCGTCCGTAATTTGACGCTCAATCTCCCATAAAAAATCCGGCCAATGTGCCGGATTTTTGTTTTATAGCTCGGAGCTTGGATTTATGGACAGGGAACGGGAGTGAAGGAGTGCTCCCCCAGGCAACGCCAACCCATTTCCGCTCCCCTCATTTGCCAAAGGTTATCGCTGCGATAGAGAGTCAGGATATAGAGCATGTCGTTCTTGCTGCCATCGAGGGCAACCGAGAGTACCAGATCATTATCCAGTTGCTGTGCATGGATGCGACTGGGGATGTCGCTATGACCGACAAAACGAAGTGCTACCTCACGGTAGTCATTGACCCATTTCTGATGTAGCTCGTTCGCCTGACGTATCTGCTGGTTGAACTGCTGCACTGGCGCCGATGCCAGTCGTCCAAAAACGGCTTGTGCTTCGGCATGTGCTGCTGTCACGTTCGCAAGGAGGAGAGTGGTAAGCATACCGATTTTGTGCATGAGAATATCCGGCTAACAACGACTGCTTCTATGACAACAGAAAAGCCCATTTGGTTCAACGCACAACCCACAGAGCCATATTCCACTGCGGGTGTGCTTTCAGTTGCGTTGCAGCGAGAAGGTTGGTAGCGACAGGTGCCAGTAGATAGCAGCTACCCGCAAACCGAACACGGCTGTCATACAGATGAGCATGGCGGTTACTCTGTCCATATTCGCCTCCAGTGCCAGGGTGTAGAGGATTCCGCCCAAAATGCAGGCTGTTGCATAGATCTCTTTTTGCAACACCATAGGCACTTCCCTAGCCAGTACATCACGGATCATGCCGCCTGCTACCCCTGTCATGGTCCCCATCAGCACAGCGATCAGTCCCGGGGTACCGAAGTTGAGGGCTTTTTGCGCCCCAATCACCGTAAAGAGGGCCAACCCGAAGGCATCCGCGACGGGCAGTACATACCAGGGCATTCTGCGGGGCAGTTTGACCATCCACATCCCGATCAGCGCCGTTGCAATGACCACCCAGATATAGAGAGGATCGCGAACCCAGAACACCGGGGTTGCTCCCAGGATCATGTCGCGGATGGTACCACCGCCGATGGCGGTGACTGCCGCCAAAACCATGACGCCAAATCCGTCCATTCTGAGCCGGCCCGCCACCAGAACCCCTGAAAACGCGAATACCGCAGTACCAAACATATCGCTGATGTAAACAATCTGCTCAACCAGTGTCTGCATGGAAAACAACTCACGCCAAATTGTTGATGGGGCCGCGATTTTAGGGGCTGGAGAGCCCAATCGCCAACTGTGCTCGACAAAATTGAGAGTCGACACCGCTTTTTTCTCGCATCATGGACAAGGAGGGGCTCGAGTGTGCCTGTTTACCTCCTTGTTGGAGGAGGGGCGCGATGAGTTTCTGCCACGTTTTAGTGGGCGTTTTTTTCCTTAAGTTTATCCCCGACCTGTCGATATATAGGGTAAGCGGCGTTAACGTGATGAAGCGTTGAAAAAAATGCTAAAGACATCGAAAAACGGGCCGTTAAATAAGACGCATCGGGCACAGAAAATAATAAAGCCAGAGCAAATAGAAGAGTAAATTTAATAGCTTAGGAGAATAGTCATGGGCCTTTATATCAACACTAACGTTTCATCACTCAACGCTCAGCGTAACCTGATGAACACGACCAAATCACTGGATACATCCTACACTCGACTGGCATCCGGTCTGCGTATCAACAGCGCCAAAGACGATGCCGCCGGCCTGCAAATTGCCAACCGTTTGACCTCCCAGATCAACGGTCTGGATCAAGGTAACCGTAATGCCAATGACGGTATCTCTGTTGCCCAAACTGCCGAAGGGGCAATGGATGAAATTACTTCCATGCTGCAACGGATGCGTACGCTGGCTCAACAGTCAGCCAACGGCTCCAACAACACAGATGACCGTACCGCGCTGCAGCAAGAGTATACCCAGTTGATGACTGAAATTGACCGGGTAGCCAAAGATACCACGTTTGGTGGTCAGAACCTGCTTAATGGCGGCTATGTGGGCACCTTCCAGGTGGGGGCAGACGCAGGGCAGACCATCACCTTCCGGATGACGACCGCCTTTACTATCTCGGGCATGGCCTCTGCCACCAGTGGTAGTGCGACAGTGGCAACCACGACCTCGGGCGAGCCGTATAACATCACGAAGACAGCAGGAACGCCGGTCACATCTACCAGTATGTCGACCATTACAGCTGCAAGCTCGGCCCAGTCGGCTATGGCCAACCTGGATTACATGATAAAGGTGGTGGACAGCAAGCGTGCTGAACTGGGGGCGGTACAAAACCGGTTTGACTCGACCATTCGCAACCAGGCGAACGTCTCCGAAAACGTTAGTGCTGCACGCTCACGTATCCGTGATGCAGACTTCGCCACCGAGACTGCAAACCTGACCAAGCAGAATATCTTGCAACAGGCCGCATCAACCATACTGGCCCAGGCGAACCAGCGCCCCCAGTCAGCTCTTTCGCTGCTGCAAGGCTAACAAAAGAAAACAGGGCGGTTGTTCAGGCCGCCCTGGTCAAGAGATGGAACAAAGGGGTGTTCGGTTCGCACTCTGTTCTATCGGGAGAGATATAATTCTCTACTAGTAATGCCAAGTGTTGTCCAGCTGTTCAGTTCTGTCACGCTTGGTCATATTCTCCTGAGCATATGCTCATCTTTAGGCCGGTTTACCGGCCTCTTTTTATTGTGTCGTCAAATCGACGTCACTCTACCCAACCTAAGCACAAATCGTGCCACAAAAATAATCCTGTCACACCATCCTGCAACCCCTCTATTACGTCTTGCACTATGTTTGCCATCTCGCTTTCCTTGCCATGTACCGGAGAAAAATTGCCGCGTTAGGCAACAATTTTCCTAAAGCTTGCCTCTGCACTGCCGTTAAACAAGGTGAAGCAATCGAGGGGTGTTCGGAATCCAACGTTTGCACTACTGCGGGTGACCTGTCCGTTCAAACAGACACCCGCCAGAAGACTCAGGCTCGTTCAACCTGTTCTTCTAACGGTGGGACGCCGCTTTGACGGCGCAACCCGCAGTCGCATGTTCTTCGGGAGAATATTTTATGGCCATGTATATCAACACGAATACTTCATCACTGAACGCCCAGCGTAACCTGATGAATACCAACAAGTCTCTGGATACCTCTTACACCAGACTGGCATCGGGACTTCGTATCAACACTGCCAAAGATGATGCTGCCGGTTTGCAGATCTCCAACCGTTTGACTTCCCAGATCAACGGTTTGGATCAAGGTAACCGCAACGCCAACGATGGTATCTCGGTTGCTCAAACGGCTGAAGGGGCCATGGATGAAGTGACCAGTATGCTGCAGCGTATGCGCACGCTGGCACAGCAATCTGCTAACGGTTCCAACAACACCGATGACCGTACTGCATTGCAGCAAGAGTTTGACCAACTGACTACAGAGATCAACCGTATCTCCAACGACACCACTTTCGGTGGCCAGAAGCTGCTGGATGGCAACTACAAGGGGTCGTTCCAGGTGGGGGCGGATGCTGGTCAGACTATCACCTTCAAGATGACTTCCGCCTTTACCATCAGTGGGATTGCGGCATCAACCAAGGGAAGCGCGACCGTTGCTACCAGTGCCTCTGGCGAGCCCTATACCGTGACCAAGGGAACATCTGCAGTAACCTCTACCAGCGTCAGCAGCATCAGCTCTGCCAGCGCCGCCCAGCTGGCCATGGCCAACCTTGATTTCATGATCAAGGCGGTAGACAGCAAGCGGGCAGAGCTGGGTGCGGTGCAGAACCGGTTTGACTCCACCATTCGCAACCAGTCCAACGTCTCTGAAAACCTTAGCGCAGCACGTTCTCGTATTCGTGACGCAGACTTTGCAACCGAGACCGCTAATCTGACCAAGCAGAACATTCTGCAACAGGCTGCTTCCAGCATCCTGGCTCAAGCCAACCAAAGACCGCAATCAGCCCTGTCCCTGCTGGGTTAACAGGCTGTGATGAGATAAAAAAGGAGCGACGATATGGCCAATGAAATTGGAATTCCGTCATCGGTCACTCCTTCTTCTCTTCAGTCAAGTAGCAAGAGCGGCCAGTCGGCCGCTCAAGTGCTATCTGGCACAGCAGAAGAGCAGCGGGGGACGGCAAAGGACATGGAAAAGCAACAGGGGCTGCCTGAGCAGGAGAGGGCTGGCAAGCCGAAGATTTCAGACAAGGAAATTGAGAAAGGGGTACAAAACTTGCAAGAGTTCAGTCAGTTGCAAGGATGGACCGTCAATTTCAGTGTTGAAAAGGAACTGGAGCAGGTTGTTATCAAGGTTATGGATGCCGATACCAAATCAATGATCCGTCAGATACCAAGCGAAGAGTTGCTGGCTATCAGCAAACGAATCCAGGCTCTGCGCGAAGGTGATGTGATTGGCGGTGGCTCTCGAGTCGGGTTATTGCTTGATAAAGAGATTTAATAGTTACGTTTGCGAGGAGAGTGAGTATGGCTACTATTACGTCTGCTGGTGCGGGCTCTGGACTGGACTTGGAGTCTGTCATCGCTGCAAGCGTTGATGCCAAAAAGGCGCAGCTGTTGCAGCCAATTACCACCAAAAAGACCAACGCCCAGATCACTCTCTCAGGGGTAGGCCAGCTGAAGTCAGCGATCGCGACTTTTGTCACCACTCTGCAGGCTATGTCAAAGGATGACGCGTTTAACAAACGTGCGATAAACATCACCCAGGATAAAGATAATCCGGTTCTCAAGGTGGAGAGCAAGAGTGGCGCTTCCAACGGGCAATATGACATCAGTGTCGAAAAATTGGCGAAGACCAGCAAATTTGAAGGTAGTTTCGCCTCTTCTACCACGCCCATGATCACTCAAGATGGCACCCTGACATTCAAGGCAGGTGACAAGACCTTTGATGTGGATGTTAAAGCAGGGGATTCACTCCAGTCCATTCGCAAGCGGATCAACAATGATAGTGACAACTTTGGTCTTAGCGTCAATATCATGAATACCTCCGATGGCAAGGCGGCCCTTGTGATTGACTCCGGTGTCAGTGGAACAGGTAAAGATCTGCAGATAACCGGCAGTACACCTGAACTGACTGACAATTTCATCTCCAAGCTGACCCAGAAGCAACAAGCCCGTGATGCCGAGATAAGCGTGGATGGCAATAAATTGACCAGTGCGACCAACACCTTTGATGGCACCATTGTGGGTCTCAAGATTACGGTGTTGAAAGAGTCGGAGAGCACCACTACCACGAACCCGAGTGATGGTACCGTGACGACCACTTACAAGCCAAACAGAGTGGATGTGACGACAGACAAGGCTGGCATCAAGACCATGGTGCAGAGCTTCATCGATGGCTATAACGCTCTGGTGAAGAAGAGCACCGATCTGGGCAAACGCAGCTCTATCGTGGCCGGTGTCAGCCAGAATGATGGTGGAGCCCTGGCGGGGGATGCGACGACCAAGGCTGTGACCAACCTGATGAGTGGCACGGTCACCGAGCCTTCTAACAACTCTTCGACCTTCTCTACCATCTTTCAGTTGGGGGTCAAGATGGACAACAAGGGAGTGCTCTCACTTGATTCGACGAAATTCGATGAAGCGGTCGAGAAGAACTTCGACCAGGTAGTGGCTGTATTTGGTGGCAAGGACGGTGTTGCTGGCAAGTTGGCCAGCCAGCTTGAGACCTACTCCAAGACAGGGGGACTGCTTGCCAAGCGGGAAGAGACACTCAATTCTGATCTGCGTGATGTCAACCGCAAACAAGCAGATGTCGCGGCGCAGCTCACCAAGTATGAAGAGACGTTGAGGGCACGCTACGGCAGTCTGGATACCTTGCTGGCCAAGATGAACAAATCTGCCTCCTATCTCAACCTGCTCAATACCAACAACAAAACCAGTTAATTTGTAGTCAGGAGCTGAGTCTCGTATGTATCGAAAAACGATCAAGGCCTATACAACCCAGAGTTTGCAGTCTGAGCTGGCAGTGGCGGATCCCTATCGCGTGATCCAGTTATTGATGCAAGGGTGTCTCGAACGTCTCGCTCAGGCTCGCGGTGCAGTCGAGCGTCGCGATTTCGAGGGTAAGTCCCAATCTATCTCCAAGACGCTGGCCATTATCAATGGTCTGCAAGATTCACTTGATCTCTCTTATGGCAAGGTCCCCGAAGACCTGTTCGCACTTTATGACTATATGAAAGTGCGCATGATGGATGCCAGCCGTGACATGGATGTAGGCGCCATTGATGAAGTGATGAACCTGATGCTGACGGTCAAGAGCGGTTGGGATGCCATCCCTGTCGATGAGCGAGACAAGGCGCTGGCACAGCAAAAGGTAGGCAGACCGGCATGAATGAGGTCAATAGTACTTCTGTGTCTGCCTTGATGAGACAGGGCGAGCAGTTGCAGTCTCTACTGGTGCAAGGTGAGCTGGTTGCAGCAGAACAGCTGGCTGAACTTTATCTGCATGCTCTGGAAGAGGTATTCGGGTCACTGCCTTGGGGAGAGACTCTCAATGTGGAACAGCGGCAGGCACTGATGCAGTTCCAGCTTATTTATGATTGGGTGGGTCAGGAAAAGCAGCAGGCTGAAGCACAATTACGACAATTCTCCCAGGCCGGACGTGCATCCGGTCTTTACAAGCTGAATGCAGGTTAGTCTGACATGGATATCCATCACAAGATTCATGATGTAGAAAGTGAACTGGCACGCTTGGCTCTGCAAAAGCAGCAGGAGGCCGCCATGCTGGAAGTACTCCCCGTTCGTTATGAACTCAATATGGCTGCGTTTGCCAAATACATGCCCGCCATTCATGACTTTTTCAAGGAGTACCAGCCTGCCAGGCCTTTTCGTTTCTTCTGTAATGAAAACGGCGTTCCCAATATTCTGTGGCTCGACGAGGGTATCTCGCTTTATGGGGATGATCCATTTAGCGAGGTTCAGTCGCAGATTGCCGAGGTCATTGAACACAGTGTCTTGCAGTGCATCGATTTTGTGCCCCAGTGGTATATCGATGGCCAAATCCATATCAAATACAACAATGAAATCTCCAAATTAAAAGAGAAGTCAGCTCTGGAAGGGTTGCGTCTAAAGGCAGCATTACATACCGATATTCCTCTGGCACTGATGTATGGCATTGGTTTGGGCTACCAGCTCGGTTGCTTGTATGAACAGTGCAAGATCAAGAATCTGTTTGCTTTCGAGCCTGATCTTGACATGTTTTACGCCTCGCTCTTCTGTTTTGATTGGCATCAGCTGCTCGCCTACATGGAGGAGGAGTCGATCAGTCTGCACCTCTTTATCGGTGTTGACGAGCGATTGCTGGTCGCTGACATGATGGAGGCGCTGCATCGCAAGGGGGCATTCTGGTCGGCAAGCTATTTCTCGTTCTGTCATTACCATTCCCCCAAGCTGCACGCCTTGATAACACAGGTGGAAAGGGAGTTCTATCTGCTCAAAACGGGGTGGGGGTTCTTTGATGACAACATCTATGCACTTGCCCATAGCCACACCCATCTGCAAGACGGCACCCCCTTTCTGAAACGGTGGCGCGATAGCCGAGCCTTCGAGCAGATCCCTGTCTTTGTGGTTGGCAATGGCCCCTCGCTGGATCAGAGCATCGAGTTCATCCGGCAGCATCAGCAGCAGGCAATCATTATCGCCTGCGGTACTGCGGTCAGTGCACTCTACAAAGCTGGCGTAAAACCGGATATCTACGTTGCAGTGGAGCGCACCAAGAGCTCAGCCGATTTTCTGAGCATTCTCAATGCCGATGACTTTATCAAGGACACCGTGTTTCTGAGCGTTGATGTCATTCACCCTGAATGCAAGCGCTTCTTTCGTAAAACAGGGTTGGCGTTCAAGCCCAACGAGCCGATGTTCTCCATGCTGATTAGCGCGTTTGGTCAGGCATTTGAGTACGATACCATTGAATTTTCCAACCCGTTCGTCGGCAATACCGGCCTCAATTATGCGGCCTTGCTTGGTTTCAAGCAGGTGTATTTGTTTGGTATCGACAATGGCTATAAAACAGCCGGACAGCATCACTCCAGCCTGAGTCTCTATTACAACGACAAGCAAGAGGCGAAATACGAGGAAAATTTAAAGGATACTTTCCCGGCACCGGGTAACTTTGGCGACGAAGTGCGTATCAATCATCTGTTTGGGCTAGCCATTCACAATATGGCCAGTGTATTGCGTGATTATCCCGAGATGCAGTGCGTCAACAGTAGTGACGGCGCTTATATAGAAGGGGCAATCCCTCGTCGTGTTGAATCGTTGCAACCTGAATGGCCGGTACTCGACAAAATCCCGCTCATGGATGAAGTGATGGCCACTTGTTTCCAGTCCTTTGACATGAGCAGCGTTGATTTCGCTGCTGCATTGCAGGTGCCGCTGTTCGTTGAGCTGGTAGACAAGTTGCGCGATGACTGGCGCCAGGTAGCCTGTGAACACAATGCGGTATTGGCCATGATGCAACGCCATCACGACTATCTGCTCTATCTGCTGATGAGCCGCGAATCACATCTCTATCGTGTGTTGATTGGTTCAATTAACTATTTCTACGCCAATATCATCAGCCTAATGATGGCGCAGGTGACAGAAGAACCCGAGGTGCTGGCGGGCAAGATAAAAGAGGCGCAGGCAATTCTGGAGTTATTCTTCGAGGATAGCAAAGTGATGTATGCCGATGCGTTCGATGGCCATGATACCACCTATTTTACCGGCCTGGATGTGTTCAAGCGCTAGTCCTTGAATCGGATGGGGATGACTCTGTTCATCTCCATTCCCTAACAGTATGATATAGAAGTATTTAATCCTTTCAGGTGCATATATGGCCACCCTTTCCCTGGCATCCACCGCATTTCTCATGCCCGGTAATGTGGCATGGGCTCCTTTGGCCCGACATGCACAGTTGCAATTTTGCCCTCAAGGTCAATGGCAGCCGATGGCCGCTTGTGACGGACATCTGGTGCTCTGGTTTTGGGAGCAACTGCTGACCGACAGCGAATGCCAGCATTGGTACACCTTGGCTGAACCCGCATTGTCCGAGACCATCGACACCTGGTTGGAAGCATTGCTCTCGCCACTGCGGGGGCTCCCTCATCTTTATCTTGGTGCCTGTTCACTGCAAGGCGGTGGTGTGAGTAGCGCTCTTCATCCCTGGATGATGCAGCTGGATGTCTGCTTTACCCGAGCGCTTGCACGTCACCACATTAGGGATTTGGGGCTGGGTCGCTGGCTCTCTGAGCAGGGGCGAGCCCATTGTGTGGACGAGCGTAATCGTTACCTTCTTTCTTGTCCTCTCTCGATGCACGGCTTGACCAGCCTTGCCGACTGGATTGCCGCGCGTTGGATGCTTGATCAGGCGCCAATACGCAAGGTGCTGGTGCTCGATTGTGACAATACCCTGTGGGGGGGGGTAGTGGGTGAAGAGGGGTTGACTGGCCTTTACCTTGGTCAGGACGGTCTCGGCAAACTCTATCAGTCGTTTCAGGATGCGGCGCTCTACTGGTATCAGCGCGGCGTGTTGTTGGCATTGTGCTCTAAAAACGAGCCTGCAGATGTTTGGCTGGTGTTTGAGCAGCATGGCGCCATGAGACTCAAAAGGCGAAATATTGCAGCATCTGCCATTGGTTGGGGCTCTAAATCTCAAGGTTTGCGACATATTGCTGCCAGCCTCAATCTGGGGCTTGAGGCCTTGGTCTTCTGGGATGATTCCCCCCTGGAAAGGGCTGAAGTTCGCCATGCCCTGCCACAAGTCGATGTCATTGAACCACCAGCAGATATTTGGGCATGGCCTACAACCTTGCTCACTTATGGGGGGTTCTCGCGCATATTCAGTGGTGATGATGCTCTTCGTCAAGCCTCCTATCTGGCATTGGCAGACGCCGCCCGGTTACGTAGCGAGGTTGGCAGTGAACAACATTTTCTCGCCTCCTTGTCGTTGCGTGCGGCGATACAGCCGTTGGCGGTGGATAACCTTGCTCGTGCCGAGCAGATCATCCATAAAACCAACCAGTTTAATCTCTCCTGTCTGCGATATGAGGCGAGCGAGCTCAAACGGCTGGCGCAGTCTGGCTGGTGCTGGCTAGTGTCGTTGCAGGATCGCTTTGCCGATCATGGCTTGGTTGGCTTGGTGCTGATCATAAACATCACGCCCAAACTGGCATTGCTCGATACGCTGGCTCTGAGTTGCAGAGTGTTGTCCAGAGGACTCGAATATTGGTTACTGGATAGAGTCTCGGCTGCATTGCGCGAGGCGGGGATCGAGCGTCTGGTTATTGGCTCGAATCGTTGTGCACGTAATGAACCTGCGCTGACATGGTTGGCATCCCTGCCGTTGACCCCCTGTGATAATCCGGATCCCGCCCGTTTTTCCCATGAGCATTACCATAGTCTGGCGCTCGAACAGCTAAATTTGCCTTTTTTGGAGTTTTATCACCATGACTGATCTCTTCACTTTGTTGGAACAGCAGTTTCCTTCTGCAACCGTCACGCGAGGCGACTATCAGTTGGGACTTGGGGCCTTTCCGGAATGGGATTCGCTTGGTCATTTCAATTTTCTGCTGCTGGTTGAGCAGACGTTCTCGGTACGCTTCGAGCCTGAAGAGCTGGCGAAGATGAAGCAACTTCAGGACATTCGTGATGCGCTGTTGCGGCGTGGTCTTGTGCTGTGATTGAAGCTCTCTCTCATGTTCTTGGCTCCCTTGGGATCGCACGAGGGAGCGCTATCATGGTTCACACTGACGCCATGGCTGTGGCCCAGTTTCCTGGACGGGGCAATGAAGCCGGCATGCATGCTTTTTGGTTGGGGATGCAGGAGTGGCTTGGAAACGAGGGCACTCTGCTGGTGCCAACATTCACGTATAGCCTGACTCGCCAGAGCTGTTTCGACAGGGCGACATCCCCCAGTGAAGTCGGGTTGATGACGGAGCAGTTTCGCACTCTGCCAGGGGTTGCGCGGACCCGCGATCCTATCTTCAGCGTTGCGGTATGGGGCGCGGGGCGTGACCAGGTGGTTGCAGCAGGGGGTCATGACTGCTTTGGTGAAGAGAGCCCCTTCGCCTGGTTGGCGGCTCACGATGGCTGGATTGCCGGTTTTGCCTGTCATCCCGATCGCATTACCTTCACCCACTATGTCGAGCAGCAACTAGGTGTCGATTATCGCTTTATGAAACGCTTTGAGGGTGATGTCCGCGAGCAGGGAATGGTGCGCCCCTGGCATTGTGACTACTTTGTGCGAAGACTCGAGCTGGCCAGCGAGATAGATCTTTCCCGTCTGGTTGAAGCCCTTAAAAATCAGGACAAATGGCACCAGGGGTTATTTGGCCGTTTACCAGTCTGGGCCGTTCGCTGCGCCGACTTTGCCGCGGTGGCAAAAGAGCTGATCGCTGTCCATCCCCATGCGCTTATCAGGGAGGGGAGATGAAACTGCACCATATTGGACTGGTGGTGGCCGAACTGGATCTTGGCGTACGTTATTGTTGCGAGACCCTCGGGCTTTCCCGCTTTAGCGAGCCGGTGCTCGATCCGTTGCAGCGGGTGCATATCTGTTTTGCCTATGATGATGCGGGGATTTGCTATGAACTGATTGCACCTGCCAGTGATGATAGCCCCGTCAGTCAGGCGCTACGAACCCGTCATAACCTGCTCAATCATCTGGCCTATGAGGTGGCAGACCTGGCAATGGCTGCCGAAAAACTGCGGGCCCAGCGTCATCTTCCCCTCGGGCCCAGCCAGCCAGCCATCGCGTTTGGCGGCGCCCACGTCCAGTTTTTCCTGAGCCCCCTTGGCCACATTGTCGAATTGATCGAGGCACCCACCCCATGAGTTTTTCACCCAAGAGCGGCTATCTGCCCACCGACTGGGACGACCAGGCACAAGTCGGTGAACAGCTGCATCGGCTGCTCACCCTGCTGTTTCCGCTCAATCGCAGCCTGACCGGGGACGGGGTTCGGCAGTCGCTGGCCCTGTGGCGCGAGCACTGCCTGCCCGAGCTGCGGATCCATGAAGTGGCCAGCGGCACCGAGTGCTTCGACTGGACAGTGCCTGACGAGTGGAACGTGCGGGAAGCCTACATAGTGGGGCCGGATGGACGCAGAGTGGTGGACTTCCAGGATCACAACCTGCATCTGGTCGGTTACTCGGAGCCGGTGCGCTGCACCCTCTCGCTTGCCGAGCTGCAGCCCCATCTCCACTCTCTGCCCGAGCAGCCGGATGCCATTCCCTATGTGACCTCCTACTACAAGCGCCGCTGGGGCTTCTGTCTGCCCCATCGGCTGCGTGAAGCGCTGCCGGAGGGAGAATATCAGGTGGTGATCGATGCCACCCTGGCCCCGGGCTCGCTCACCTATGGTGACTGGGTGCTGCCGGGGGAGAGCGAGCAGGAGATCTTGCTGTCGAGCTACACCTGTCACCCCTCCATGGCCAACAACGAGCTTTCCGGCCCCTGTGTCGGTGTATTCCTGATGGCCTGGCTTGCGTCACTGCCCACACGTCGCTACAGCTACCGGCTGATGCTGGTGCCTGAAACCCTGGGGGCCATCGTCTATCTCTCCCGCCATCTGGACCAGCTCAAGCAGCGTACTCTGGCCGGGTTCAATCTGACCTGCCTTGGCGATGATCGTGGCTACTCCTTCCTGCCTTCCCGCCAGGGCAACACGTTGGCGGATCGCATCGGTCGCCATGTGCTGGGTCATCTTGCGCCGGGCTACAAAGCCTACAGCTTCCTGGAGCGGGGCTCCAACGAGCGGCAGCTGTGCGCGCCCGGCATCGATCTGCCGGTCACCTCGGTGATGCGCAGCCGATACGGCTGTTATGCCGAGTACCACACCTCGCTCGATGACCTCTCGCTGGTGACACCGGCCGGTCTGGCGGGCGGCTTCATGGCGCTGCGCCGTGCCATCGAGTGTCTGGAGCTGGACGAGCGCTGCGAGGTTACTGTGCTGGGCGAACCCCAGCTCGGCAAGCGGGGGCTCTACCCGGATTTGTCGACCCGCTATTCGGGCTGGCAGGTGCGGGAGATGATGAATCTGCTGGCCTACAGCGACGGCAAGCTGACTCTATTCGAGATTGCCGAGACCATAGGGACGCCGTTCTGGCGGGTGGAGCCGCTGGCGCGGATGCTGCTGGATGCCGGGCTGCTGCGTCGCATCAGCCCGCAACCGGACTACTCGATCACCAGATAGGCTGGCCCTGGGTTGTGCGGAGTGCGGCGGATGGCGTAGCGATCCAGCCCCAACACCTCCTTGAGGGCCAGGGTCTCCCCCGGAAAGGCGGGCCAGTTGAGCTCATCGAATGCCAGCACGGATCCCTTGGTCAGGTGCGGCTTGATGAGCTCGAGGCAGCGGCGGGTCGGCTCGTAAAGATCAAAGTCAAAATAGGCCAGCGCAACCATGGTCTCCGGCTGGCGAGCCAGATAAGCTGGCAGCGTCTCGGTCACATCCCCCTTCACTAACTCATGCTTGACGATATGCTCCAGCGGGCTTTCCGCCTCATGGGCGGCGAGCAGTTGGGCCAGATGCTGCTCATAGCCCGGCGTCACCCCGTAGGCACCCGGCTGGATGGCGGCGTCGCTGCCATCCTGCGGAGCGTGGGAAGGGAAGCCGCTGAAGGTATCGAATCCCACCAGCTTGCGGTTGTAGTTGTAGGGTTCATACATGCCGCGAAACGAGGAGAAAAGCGCTAGGTTTTGACCCCAGCGGGTACCGAAATCCATGATGACGCCGTGGACCGGCACGATCTTCTGATACAGCTCGTGCATGAACAGGATGCGGGAGAGCGACTGGCGCTTGAGGTAGAGGCCCAGGTTGTTCTGCAGCTCGGCTGCGGGCAGCGGGCTGGCGTGCAGCAACTCGCTGAAGGCCTGGCGACGTGACAGCTCTTTCTCGGAGGCGTTGGAAATGGCCTTGATCATCAGTAGTCTCCTGTGTTTGTGTCGCCGGCCGGGGTCGACAGGCAGTGCACCACTTCATATTCGAGGTAATCGGCCAGCCCTAGCCAGTCCTGCCGTTCCTGGCACTGCAGCAGGGCGGCTACCAACCCGGGCGGCAGGTTGCCCTGCTCGGTGAGCACCTCTTGCAGCAGTTCCGGCAATGCCTGACTCGCAGCAACCGACTGCCCCAGTCGAAACTGGTGCGCCAGGGCGGTTAGGCGGGTGATCTGGTCGTTTTTCATTGCACGTACTCCGGGTGATAGCGGCAGCCGGCGATCTCCGCGCCTTCCCGGCTGCAGTTCCAGAACTGTACCTCGGGGTGGCGCGCTATGTAGCGCTCGAGCTCGGTGCGGTAGGCGGAAAAGTTCGGATTGGTCTTGACCCGCCGGCCATGGCCGTCGAGGGCCCAGCTGAGTGCCTGCGCGGCGCTGGGGCCGAGCGCACCATCGGCCCAGCCCGAGTGGGTGAGTTCGCCGGGAAAGGCGAAGTCGGTGCCCAGCAGGATGACCTGGTGGCAACCCATCTGTACGGCGAGATCCACCGCGGGATGAATGACGCTGCCGCCCGAGTGCAGCACGCCCTTGGGGTGCGTCTGCCGCAGCTGCTGATACATGGGGCTGCGGGAGTAGGCGGTCTTGCGCGGCCCCTGCCAGGCCAGCAGGGCTGCCGTGGGAACCGTGGGGTAATAGACTAGGGTGGTCTGGGCCGACTGGGCGGCGGGCAGCCGGTTGCCGTGGATGGCGTCATCTATGGTGACGACGATGTCGGGCCGGATGCCGTGGCTGAGCAAAAACGCCAGTGCGGTATCGACGCTAATCAGAAGATAGTCCTGACGCCGTGTCTGCAACTGGGCCTGCAGGGTGGCCAGGTTGTGCTGCAGGGTCGGACCGCTCGCCACGATCAGCGCCTGCTTGCCCTGAGCCAGACCGAACAGGGAGGCCACATCGCCGTCGCCAGCCAGCAGATCGCGGTTTTCCGCCAGCCGCCGGGTGATGTCGGGGTGTTCGGCGTCGAACCTGGCCCGGGCGAACGGCAAGTCTATTTCACTCACCAGCCGGTCGCGGATGCGGGCGGCGGCATCTTCCACCAGCAGCAGCTCGGGCGGCAGGGCGAAGAAGGGCAGGCGCACCTCCCCCTCGTCGCCGGCCATCATCAGCTCGACCCTGGGGTCCGTCAGCCAGTCCTGCTGATCCAGCAGCCGCAGCACCAGGGCAAACAGGGCGCCATTCATGATCTTCACTTCCAGCCGCTTGAGGCCACTGCGCCCCAGCAGGGCGCGCGGCAGATCGCCGAGTCCGGTACCGTAGAGGTGCAGCACTGGCTGCTCTGGCAGGCTGGCGGCCTGCAGCTCGGCCTCTTTCACCCGATCGTGTCGGCTGGTGAGCTGGATGCCGTGGAGGCTGAGGGTGGAGCCGAGCCCCTCGGTCAGCTCGGCCGGCAGGCTTTCCACGTCTTGTGCCAGCAGGCGGGGCCAGAGGGCGGGCCAGCGCTGGCTGATGAGCCTGCCGTGCTGGTTGAAGAGATCATCACTCATCGTTGTCTATCCACTCCCAGCTCAGTGGTTGGTTAGCGCTCAGGCTGCGGTTGACCCGCTTGCCGATGAGCCGATCGTAATCGGCCGGGGGCAGGCCGAGGGCGGGGCGCACCGACTTGATATGCGCTGCGGTGAGCACCTCACCGGCGGCCATCTCCTTGACCAGATAGAGGGAGCGGCGAAAAGCGCGGTTGCCCTGTTCACTGGCGGTGAGCTGGTAATCGGCCACCCCGAGGGCGGCATGAGCGGTATTGACCGAGGCTACCAGCTCGGTGAGTTCGGCCGGTTCCATGGAGAAGGCGCAATCCGGCCCGCCGTCGGCGCGAGCCAGGGTAAAGTGTTTCTCGATGAGGGTCGCCCCGAGCGCAGTGGCGGCGATGGCCGTGGCCGATCCCAGGGTGTGATCGGAGAGCCCCACCTCGACCCCGAAGCGCTGACGCAACATAGGGATGGTGCGCAGGTTGTATTCGGCGGCGGGGGCCGGGTAACCGCTGACACAGTGCAGCAGGGCCAGCTGGCCGTTGCCGTGTTTGAGTGCCATCTCGACCGCGGCGGCGATCTCGGCCTCGTTCGCCATGCCGGTGGACATGATGAGCGGCTTGCCGGTCTGGGCGGCGTAGCGAATGAGGGGCAGATCCACCAGCTCGAAGGAGGCGATCTTGTAGGCCGGGCAGTCCAGTGATTCAAGCAAGTCCACCGCACTGAAATCGAACGGGCTGCTAAAGACAGTCAGCCCCAGCTCGCGCCCTTTGGCAAACAGCGCCTGGTGCCACTCCCAGGGGGTGTGCGCCCACTCATAAAGGTCATAGAGGCTATGGCCATCCCACAAACCGCCGTGGATCTGAAATTCCGGTCGATCACTTTTGAGGGTGATGGTATCCGGGCGGTAGGTTTGCAGCTTGACGGCGCTGGCCCCGGCCTCCCTGGCGGCGGTCATGATGGCCAGTGCACGCTCCAGGTTGCCGTTGTGGTTGGCCGATAGCTCGGCGATCACGTAGGGAGCCTGCGCCGGGCCGATGGATTGATGGGCGATCTGCATCTGTGTTCAGATTCCTGTGCCAAGTTGCCAGCCTTGCGGCGCCGGCTGCCAAGGGGCAGGGGGCGCTATCTGCGGTGGCTCGGCAAGATAGAGGGGAAATTGGGAGAAAATTGTCTGCAAGCGATGTGCCAGCTCTTGCCACTCCGTGGGCTGAAGTGACCGGGTGGCCTGCCATGTCAGGTGCTGACCGTCCAGCGTCAGGGTGAGCAGCAATTTGCCATCATGGCGTAGTTGCCACAGTTGGCCATCTGGTAACAGCTGATAATCCGATTGTTGCAGCAACCGGGCGGTGAGCCGATCCAGCCCCAGCCCGTCCACCTGCAGCTGGCCACGGCGGCGATAGTCATCTGCTTGCAATTCAAGTTGTTGCAGGGCATGCATCAGCCGCTCAGGCTCATCCAGTTCGCTCAGGGTCAGCCGCTCTGCCAGCTGAAAGCGGGCGATCACCTCATCGTTAAACTGTTGGTTGTCGACGATGGGCACCGCCAGGGTCGGCAGGCCGAGACAGGCTCGCTCCCAGGTCATGCCGCCCGCAGCGCCAATGGCGAAGTCGTGTCGGCTCATCAGGTCGGCCATCTGGTCGCTCTGACGCAGCAAGGTGAGCGGCAGATCGGGCAGTTCGGCAACCCTTTGTTGCAGCTCGGGCCAGAAAGGATTGGCCCCACCGGCTACCAGAGTCCAGCTGACGGTTTTAGCCCATGGCAGTCGAGCCAGCGTATTGAGGGTGATGAGGCAGGCTCCGGCCGGATCGGCACCACCAAAGCAGATGAGGCCATGTCGCCACCGGCTGGCCTTTTGGCGTGCTAGCTGGCGATAGGCAGGGCGCAGCAGGGCATAGTCGGTGCCCAGCAGCAGCCGACAGTCGGCAGGGACGAGTGACTGGTAATCGGCTGTGCTGCGCTGTGGCCCCTGATCCAGCAGCAACTGACCATGATGAGGGCGATCGGCCAGATCGTCGATCACCAGCAACTGACCACAGTGACTTGCCAGTGTCTGCTCGATTTGCCGATCAATCTGGTAGTGATCACACACCAGCCACTCCGGGCGCAAGGTGGGCAAGGGGCCTGCATCGTCCAGATCACAGAGAGCGTGATGCTGGTGGGAGTGCAGCAGTGGCAACAGGTGCATAGGTAGCTGATGGCAGAGGAAGTGGCACTCGGCGCCAGCCGTTTTCAGCCGATCGGCGATGGCCAGACAGCGCATCAGATGACCCAGCCCAATCTCGGTGCCGGCGTCGAGCCGGAAGGCAACCTTAAACGTCATCTTGGGCCAGCACTTGATAGAGCAGTTCGGCCAGGTGCCAATCTTCCGGCGTGTCGATGTCGACCACCCTGTGTCTTGGCAGAATATGGCCAATCCCTTCTCCCCCTACCGGGCTGATCCCTCCCAGCCAGGCCGCACGGCTGCCCCAGTAGAACTGGCCGGCATCCTGATAGGCAGGCTCCAGATCCTGAGAGCGTTTCGCCATCTGCTCCGGCCAGAAGGGGGTGACCCGGCCCTGCTCGTCCATGCGCACGGCGCGCTGAATAGGAAAGCCAAACTCGGCCACGGTATAGACAAAGGGAGCATTACTTGCGATCAGTCGCTGATGGGCGGCCTTCAAGTCATCGGCTTGAATAAGCGGGACCGTGGCATAGATGCAGCAGTAGTGCTCTGCCTGGATGCCGAGCTGGTCGAGCCGCTGGATGGTGTCGATCACCACAGGGGTGGTACCAGTGTGATCATCGGCGAGGTTGGCTGGTCGCAGAAATGGTACTTCCGCGCCCAGTTGACGAGCAACTTCGGCAATCTCCTCATCATCGGTGGAGACCACCACCTTGTTGAAACAGCCTGATTGTTGCGCTGCTTGGATGGCATAGGCGAGCATGGGCTGGCCACAAAAGGGGCGGATATTCTTGCGTGGAATGCGTTTGCTGCCACCCCGGGCCGGGATAATGGCGATGGCCATGATGGGTTCTCTCTGCTGGATTAATGACTGGCCAAAGCCAGGATAATCGATGACAACTCTTTGATTATTTTTGATATTATACTGGTTTTTCTGCTTGTATTATCGATTTTTGCTACGGAATGGCGGCCGTGTGGTCGATAAGAGAGACAGGTCATGGAAGTCATGGAAACTGTATGGCGTTGAAGATGAGTTATGGCGTTGAGCTACGCCCGATAGCGCCGTGGGATCTTCCCGCTTTGCGGCGTTGGCGCAATCAGGATGAGGTGCGAATGCAGATGGTATCCCAGACGCGTATTTCGCCACGGCAACAGCGCCAATGGTTCACTGCTACCCGTGAGCGGCGGGATCAGCAGCACTGGGTGCTCTGGTGCAAAGACGTGCGAGCGGGCTACGTCAATCTTAAAGGTGAGTCTCAGGGCGAGCTGCTGGGTCAGGCGATCGCCGATGCGGGACTCTATCTGGGCAACTCACCCGTGCGGCATCCCATGCTGGCTGTCGCTGCTGCCTTATCTCAGCTTGATCAGGGTTTTGATGAGTTGCACATCGGTTGTATCCGCACCCTGGTTCGGGAGAACAATCGCTCTGCCCTGCGCTTGAATGAACAACTGGGTTATAGCCAGATAGGACAAGAGAACGGATTTTTTGCATTGGAACTGCTGCCGGCGAATTACTATGCCGCCCGTGAGCGGCTACGGAGATTTTTCAGATGACAATCGCATTGGAACAGGTTTTTGCCGAGGCGCTGGGTCTCGATATCGGCAGCGTCAGCGATGAGCTGGCCTACAACAGTATCCCGCAGTGGGATTCTGTCGCCCACATGGGGCTGATTGCCCAGTTGGAGGATAACTACGGCGTGCTGCTCGACACCGATGACATTATCGACATGAGTTCGGTCGGCAAGGCGCGCGAGCTCCTGGCCAAGTACGGGGTCGCTTTCTGATGCTGGGGCTGTTGCAGGGCAAGCGGGTGTTGATCACCGGTGCCGGGCGTGGCATCGGTCTTGCCATCGCCCGCCAGTTTGCCTCTCAGGGGGCTGAACTGTGGCTGGGAGGCCGTGATGAGGTGACCATGAGCCAGCTGGTGACCGCGATTGGTACCGAGTTTGGGGTGCCTTGCCAGCCTCTCTGTTTTGATGTGGCTGATCCGTCGGCGGTCAAGCAGGCTTTTCAGCAGCTGTTTGCTCAGACTCGTCAGCTGGACGTGTTGGTCAACAATGCCGGCATGCTGGAAGAGGCGTTATTGGGAATGGCGAACCAGACCCATCTGCAAAAGACATTCAGCAACAATACCTTTAGCGTGATCTACTGCAGCCAGTATGCCGCCCGCATGATGCAGCGCAGTGGTGGCGGTAGCATCATCAATCTCGCCTCCCTGATGGGGCTGGTGGGGGCAGCCGGGCTCAGTTGCTATGCCGGCAGCAAGGCGGCGGTGATCGGTATTACCCAGTCACTGGCCAAGGAGCTGGCTGCCAGCCAGATCCGTGTCAATGCCATTGCTCCCGGTTTTATTGATACCGATATGGCGCATGCCATCCCGCAAGAGAAGTTTGCCGAGCGGGTGGCCAGCATCGCGATGGGACGGATTGGCACGCCAGATGAAGTGGCCAAGGTGGCCCTGTTTCTTGCATCCGACTTGTCGAGCTATGTGACCGGGCAGGTGATTGGAGTCGATGGGGGGATGGTGATTTGAACCGGCCTGATTTGCTGACCCATCTGGTTGAGGGTAACAGCGAGCCCGCCTGGCGAGACCCGCAAGAGGGGTGGCTCAGTTATGGTGAGCTGGCTCGGCGTGTGGCGCAGTTGGCCACCACCTATCCCGTCGGTCGTCATTTGGTCTACCTGCCATTTGTGACGTCCACCCTGCATCTGCTTCACTACTTGCTGGCCCTGCGTGATGGCCACGCCATCATGCTGGCCGATCCTGCACAGGATGCCCAGTTGCACCATGAGCAGTGCCAGCGCTTTGGTGTTAGTCTGCGGGTATTGGAGGATGGGGCAGTTGCGCATCTTGGCGATGCGCCCTCGCTTCACCCTGAGCTGGCCATGCTGCTGCCGACATCGGGCAGTACCGGCTCCTGCAAATGGGTGCGATTGTCGCGAACCAATCTTGATGCCAATGCCGCGGCCATCGCCGAATATCTGGCGCTGAACGGGCGTGAGCGAGCCATCACCTCGTTGCCACTTTTTTACTCCTTTGGTATGTCGGTACTTAACAGCCATCTTTTGGTTGGCGCCTCGCTGGTTTCATGCACTGCCAGTCCCCTTGAGCGCCAATTCTGGGATGAGGTCAATCGCCATCAGGTCACCAGTGTGGCGGGGGTACCCTTTACCTTTCAGATGCTAAACCGCTTGCGTTTTGACTGGGCGCGTTATCCCAGTCTGATGACACTGACCCAGGCTGGAGGACGACTTGAGCCGGCACTGGCAAAACAGTTTGCTGAGCAGGCCGCTGCACTGGGACGCCGTTTTTTCGTGATGTATGGCCAGACCGAAGCGGCACCGCGCATCGCCTGGTTGGCGCACGATGAAGTGATGATTGTCCCGGATGCCATCGGCCGTGCCGTACCGGGCGGGTGCCTCTCTCTGCGTCATGAGCCCGGCTTTCCTGACGGGGAGGGGGAGCTGGTCTACGAAGGGCCAAACGTGATGCTTGGCTATGCCGAGCGCCCTGAAGATCTGGCGCGTGGGCGTGATATGGATGCGCTCTTTACCGGAGATCTGGCTCGTTGTGATGAGGCGGGCCGCTTCTATCTGACCGGGCGACTCAACCGTTTCCTGAAGCTGTTTGGCAAACGGGTGAGCTTGGCTGAAGTGGAAACCTGGTTGCAGGGGAGGGGCTATTCCTGCGCCGCGACCGGCTGCGATGATCGCCTGCTGGTAGCCATCGAGGCAGACGCGTGCCCCTGTGACGCACTACAGCTGGAGGTGGCCCGCTGGCTGATGGTGCCACCATCAAGCGTGCGTATCTACCAACATCATTTGCCACGACGCAGCAATATGAAGATTGATTATCCGGCCCTGTTAACAGAGCTGGAGCAGCTATGAACAGGCTGTTTGATGCGCCGGTTTTCGGGCTGTCCCAACAGGAAAAAAGTGGGCTGCTCCTTGCTCGTCTGAATAAATTGACGCAGTGCCATGGGCAGGGGTGCCCAGCCTTTGCCAATATTCTGACGGCGTTTGGCTGGGGTCAGGCCTCGACCTATCAAGAGCTTCCCTATCTGGCCGCTCGCCTGTTCAAATTGGCCCAATGGCAGAGTGTGCCGCAAGAAGAAGTGTTCAAGGTGCTCACCTCCTCTGGCACTACCGGAACGCCGTCACGGATCGTGCTGGACAGGGAGACCGCCGCGTTGCAGAGCAAGGTGCTGGTGAAGATCCTGCAAGAGTTCGTCGGCAAGCAACGGCTGCCTATGCTGCTGGTGGAGCAACCCGCCCTGATTCAAAACCGCAGCGGTTTTTCCGCTCGGGGAGCCGGTGCGCTGGGGCTCTCCTTCCTTGGCCGTGACCATACCTATGCCCTCGATGAGCAGATGCGGCCCAACTGGCCTGTCATCGAGGCGTTTTGTGACAAATATGCGGGCCAGCCGGTCCTGCTGTTCGGCTTCACCTTCATGGTCTGGCAATGTTTGCTGGAGCCGCTGCGTGAGCGAGGTCTGCAACTGCCGTTGACGCACGGCACGCTTTTTCACAGCGGTGGCTGGAAAAAACTGCAACACCTCGCGGTGGATAATCCGGCTTTCAAGCAACGTTGCCATGAACAGCTGGGGCTGAGTCGGGTGCACAACTTCTATGGCATGGTGGAGCAGGTGGGGTCGGTATTTGTCGAGTGTGAGCATGGCCATCTTCATGCTCCCCTCTTTGCCGATCTGCTGGTGCGGGATCCGCTGACTCATCGACCGCTCGGGGTCGGCCAACCCGGCTTGCTGCAGGTGATCTCTGCCATTCCCCAAAGTTATCCTGGCCACAGCCTGCTGACCGAGGATCTCGGCGTGCTGCTGGGGGAGGATGATTGCCCCTGCGGCCGTCGTGGCCGTTATTTCCATGTATCAGGACGTCAGCAAGGCGCCGAGGTGAGGGGATGCAGCGACACTTTCCAGTGAGCCGATCAGATGTAGAAGATGCCATCTGGCAAGCGGGGCCAGAAGTCGCTTTCGTAGCTCCCGTCAGCGGTTGGCAAGGTTTTGTCATTCGCCCGTTGCCAAGCTTTGCGCCCGTCATCTGCGACTTTGTGGCTGCGCTCTCTGCACGTCTGCTGAAGGAGGGGCGAGAGAACCCTGATCTGGCCGCCTTTGGCTTTTTGTTGCGGCCGCGCCAGATTGAGGTACAGCGCAAACGCATGGCAGGGCGTGCACCCTTGGGGATGGTTTTTCATCTGGTCCCCTCCAACGTGCCGACCGTCGCGTTCTACTCCTGGATCATGGCGCTGCTGATGGGCAATGGGTCCGTGGTACGTCTCTCATCGCGCATCGACCCGGTGCAAGAGGCCATGCTGGCCATCCTGAACGAGCTCTTCTCTCTGCCCGAGTGGCAAGAGATTGCCTCCCGTACCCGTTTTATCCGCTATGACCACGACGAGGGCATCACCGCCTGGCTGTCGGCCCGGTGTCGGCTTCGCATTATCTGGGGAGGTGATGAAACCATCAGCCGGGTACGGGCTATTCCGCTCTCACCCCGCGCTCAGGAAATCGTGTTTCCGGATCGCCGCTCCATGGCGGTGTTGGATAGCCAATGGCTCGCCAACCTGGATGCTGCTGCGTGGCGGCAAGTGGTCGCGGCTTTGCAACAAGACTTTACCCGTTTCAATCAACAAGCCTGCGCCTCACCCACTACGATTTGCTGGTTGGGCACTCCCGCCAGCACGTTGCGCCGTCGTCTGCTCGAAGGGATCTTCGCCCCATTTGCAGATAATCCCTCCCTGATGATGGAACGCCTTATCAATAGTCAACAAAATGCCGCCCATGATGGCCAGATGCAGCTGGACACCTTTTCTGGCGTCACCTTATTGACTCCCACCGCCTCTTTGCGGCTTGCACACATCGGAGGAGGTACAGTCGCCGAATTTGTTGCCGATAACCTTGATGAGTTGCTGCTACAGCCTTGGGATATGCAGACCTCTGTCTGGGCTGGCCCGGATAAAACGCAGCTTGAGCATGCGCTCCTGGTATCGCCAGGTTGTCGTATCGATAGGGTGGCAAGTCCGGGACAGGCGCTGGCATTCGAATGGCTCTGGGACGGCATCGACATGCTAGCCGCCTGTAGCCGTCGGCTTGCCCGCATTGAATAGTGGATGCCAGGTCACATAAATCAAGTCATATCAATCAATTAGCTTGGTCAGGCACAGCTCTTGCAGTAATTATTGTGATGAAGGGCAGGAAAGGTTGACAGAGACCGTGCGGTAGCCTTGTCCATTTTCTTTGTTTTGCTTCTTTTTTACTCAAACCCTGGGTTTCCTTATGAAAATCAGCATACTGGTGCCGGTATACAACCTCGGGCGCTTCATTGAACCTTGCCTGCTTAGCCTGCTGGAACAAAAAACGGATTTCGAATTCGAGGTGATCGCCATTGATGACGGCTCGAGCGATGACTCCTGGGCCATTATGCAGCGGTTGGCGTCACAGTGGCCTCGGCTACGGGCACTACAGAACGCGCAAAATATGGGGTTGGCTAAAACCCAGAAACGCTTGTTGAGAGAGGCGAACGGCGAATATATCGCCTATGTCGACGGGGATGATCTGGCCCTGCCGGGCAAGCTGCAGCGTCAGGCCGATTATCTGGACGCGCATTCCGGTTGCACCCTTTGCTACCACGAAGCGGAGATGTTTGATGATGAGACCGATGCACGGATCAAGCTCTTCACCCGCGATTATTACAATGCTCGCTATCTCGAACTAGTGATGACGCGGGAGGCATTAATCCGCTTCGGGGTGTTCGTCAATGCCAGTTCCATTATGTTTCGCCGTTATGAAGGGATGGCGAACGCCATCGATGAGGGGTGCAAGATCATCCTCGATTATCCCTGGCATATCTTGAACCTCTCCCACAATCCGGGGACGCTGGATTTTATCCCCGAATTATTGGGCCGCTATCGCTTCCATACCCAGAGCTTTGGCGGGCAAACCCGCAAATCGGCTGAACGTCGTGAACAGTCGCTGCGCGATTTGCTGCGTGCCTGTGACAATGCGGCGGCATTCGGTGCTGATCCCGTGATCATTGCTCAGGGGCGTGCCCATCACTACTACTCTGCCGCGCTCTACTTTTTGCGGCAGGATGATGTCGTGCGCTTCACTCAGCTTATCGAGCAGTCGGTCGATGCTGTGGCAAGGCTAGCCCCGGGTTGGTTCTTCGACGAACGACATCAGTTGGCATGGGCAGAGCGGGCCCATCCCGCGCGTGTCATGCAGCAACTGTTTGGAGATAGAGCGTGAGCTATCAGGCGATCGTCATCGGCGCTGGGCTTTCGGGTGCCGTCATGGCTGAACGAATGGCCAGCCAGCTTGGCTGGAAGGTGCTGGTGCTGGAACAGCGCGATCATATCGGTGGCAACTGCTTCGACGCGTATGACGAGCACGGCGTGCTGATCCATCGTTATGGGCCACACCTGTTCCATACCGACAAGCAGGAAGTCTGGGATTACCTGTCGCAGTTCACCGAGTGGTTGTCTTATGAGCATCGCGTGCTGTCACGGATAGATGGTCAGTTGGTGCCCATCCCGTTCAACCTGACCAGCATTGAACGCTGCTTTCCGGCGGAGAAGGCAGCGGCCATGATTGAGGCCCTTCAGGCCAGATTTGGTGAGGGGGCCAGAGTGCCCATCATGGCACTGCGGCAGGAAGCTGAGCCTCTGCTGGCTGAGCTGGCCCAGTTCATCTATGAGCGAGCCTTCGTCAACTACACCAGCAAGCAGTGGGGTGTATCGCCAGAGCAGGTCTCGCCCGAGGTCACTGCGCGCGTGCCGGTTGTCGTCAATCGTGATGACCGTTACTTTATTGATCCCTGGCAGGCGGTGCCCGCGCAGGGTTATACCGCCATGTTCGAGCGCATCTTGGCGAACCCCTTGATTGAGGTGAGGCTATCCATTCCCATGGGGTCCCGCGTCTGTCTGGATTGGCAACAGAAACGGATACTGCTGGATGGCGTGCCCTTTGCCGGGCCCTTGGTCTATACGGGGATGCTGGATCAGCTGATGCCGGCGGGGCACGACGGCTTGCCGTACCGTTCACTGCGCTTTGAGCACTGTCATCTGCCGCAAGCTCAATTTCAGCCGGTGACCACGGTCAATTATCCGAATGAAGAGGCCTATACCCGCATCACTGAATTCAAGCATCTGACGGGGCAGCAACATCCCGGCACCAGCATCGTTTATGAATACCCCTGCACCTATGTGGCCGGGCAGGGGCTGGAGCCTTACTACCCGCTGTTTACCGATGCAGCCAAACAGCATTATCAGACTTGCCGCGATGAATTGGCCGAGTTCCCGCAACTGATTGCTTTGGGCCGCCTTGCCGAGTATCGCTATTTCGATATGGATGATGCAGTGGATAACGCGCTGAACAATTTCTCTCGATTGGTTTCCGATGCCTGTTTTGCCGTTTTAAATAAGTAATGAATATAATCTATTGCAGAGATAGATATTTTCATTCCGCAAAAGTATTCGAGTTTTTGAGTGTGAATGTTTTTTATGTGATTTCTTTTATTTTGATGCATGTGTAGGTATATATGAGTCATTATGCGGTGATGTCTCCCGAGTTGCGTGATTTACTAGAAAATAGCCAGTTTCTAACTGCTCTTGATCAGTATCTTTGCATTGATAAAATAACACATATTTCATTGGATGTTTTTGATACATTATTGCGTCGTGCATGTGATGAACCCTCGTGGGTTTTTGAGGAAGCAGCGAGACGGTTGCTAAATAGAGGTCTTAATCTGCCAATAGAGGCAGAAGATTATAGATTTTGCCGCCTCGAGGCTGAAGCTCGTGCTCGCAAACTAATTTCAGGTGAAGAAATTAGTTTTGACGATATTTTTGAACAGCTGCCTTTTAGTGATGAAATTAAGGCGGTGCTTAAAGTTGAAGAGCTGAAAGTAGAACGAGAAGTTCTTTATCCAGACCCGATTATTCAAGAGGTTTTGGTACGTGCACAACGTAAAAATAAACTGATTGTTTTTATTTCCGACATGTATTTGCCAGAAGTTTTTTTGCGCGACTGTATTTCAGAAAAATGCCCTGAAATTTCTTATAATTATCTGTTTGTTTCATCAAGTGTTGGGTTGACCAAGCAGAGTGGCGCTCTCTTTAGCCATGTAATTACTCAGATAAAGCTGAAACCAGAGCAAGTTTTGCATATCGGTGACAATCCCAGGGCTGATGTGCAGTCGGCACGGCAACATGGTTTGGCTTCATTGCATTTTGATATCCCAGAGAATCTGTCTGAGGTGTTGGAAAACGAGAAAGTTTATCGGGTAAATGTGCCATCGACCATGCAACATGCCAGGAAGCTGGCCGTCCTGTCGATGCCACAACAGCTTTCCGAGGAGGAGCAATTTTTCTACACATATGGCGCCTTCATCCTTGGACCCGTCCTGACGGCATTTGCCAAGTGGGTTCTGCAGTCAGCCAAACGACTGCAGGTAAAAAACATTTTGTCGCTGATGCGAGAGGGCGGGATCTTTGCTGCCTGTATCAACCGCCAGGTCGATTTTCAATCACAGCAGTACCCAGATATACGCTGTCAGACCTGTTATGCCTCACGCAAGGCAACCTATTTGCCCGCGATAGATGATAGCCAAGTGGAAGAGGCTGTTTCCCAGACCTTGATGCGCCGCAATTACACCGTTCGTGACTTTTTCAATGAATTTGGTGTTCAGGATGTCAGGTTGGCATCCTTTCTTGACACGCCACTGGCGCTTTTGGATCAAATTGCCATCGATGGGCAAGATGGTCTGCAACTGATGGCTGAAGTGTTTGAGCAAAATATCGAGCAGATCAAGAGCAGTATTCAGCAAAGCAGGCTGGACATGCGAGATTATTTTGTTGGCTTGACGGGAGATGCTCCCTATCTGCTAGTCGACTTGGGTGGCGGTGGGACGATTCCCTCTCAAATTAGCAAGGCCATGTTGCAACAGCCAATGAGCAGTCTGTTGCTCTACTGTAACCATAGAGGCAGCAAAAACTCCGTTATCACGCCGATCAGTGCCTTTATTCCGGTGCGTAACGATACCATAAAGGGGATCAAGAAGATTGCCCGTTCACCAGAGATTTTTGAAATTGTTCTCGTTGGTTTGGAAGGGAGCACACTGGGGTATCGGCGCACAGCGGAAGGGAAAGTTGTGCCGCGACAGGCAGAGGTTCGCTACAGTGTCCAGCATCAGCAAAATATCCGGAGTTTTGAGGCTGGAGTTAATGCCTATCAGTTATGGGACCAGTCGCTGGGCATCGCCGAATCCGATTTGAGTGAGCGCATCTCATTTTTACGCATGATGGAGCGTCTGGTCGAGTGTCCGGTATCGAGCGAGGTGCACTATCTTGGTAATCTGGTTCATGAAGACAACTTTGGCTCGGAGCGTAGTTACAAGGTTATTAATTCCTCCGGGTTGGCGCGGATCCACTCAGAAGGAATAGAAACCTTCTATCGCAAGTTCAGTAAAAACATGTCTTATGGTGAGCGTTGGTTGGCTTGGCCACAAGGTTCCCTGAGTCGGCTGGATCCTGATTTGATGATGGATTTTGTCGGCTTACGCGATGCACGTTATAAGCATGCCCAAGCGATCGATAGACTTCTGGAATTGATGCAAAGTCAACATGCCACCGAAGTCATAGTGTATGGGGCGGGAGAATTCTTTGAGTGTCTGGCACCTGAACTGATTAAAAAAAGCATCCGTATCCGTACCGTGATCGATAAAAAAGCCAACTTTGGACACTACCAAGTGATGGGATATGACGTTATATCATTATCCGAGTGCTCAATTCCATCTGGTTCTGTACTGATTGTCGCGTCCGCCTCCTTTGTGGACGAAATAAAACGAGACATCTTTGCGACTATATCCAGCCAAGATGTGACCATATTGTCATTGAATTGAATTCCAAGGAAACCGACACATGCTGGATCTGTCGATGAAACATGCCCTGCCTTTTGATGCGTTATTGCATCAGGAACTGCTGTCCGGGAAACGCAAGGCGATTGCCTGGGGGGTGGCGGGAAATCTTTATTATCATGTGCTCCAATCCCCTTATCCATTCGTCGCCATCATCGATGGTCTTAACGGTCCTCAAGTCGGTCAGTTCGCCTGTGGCATTCCGATTGTAGGGCCAGAACTGCTTAATAATTACCCAGCAGAGGAGGTGGTCATTGTCATCTTTTCAGATTTACAGCAATTCGGTGGGCAGATTATCGAGCAACTAGGTCATTATGGCGACTATCCCTATATCACTCCCTATGTTGAGGCAACCTGCCAGCCATCGGCGATGTTGCAGCAAAAGCTTGAGCGGTTGATCCGCGAGCGTCGAGCACATCGGCTGCCCCAAGTAGTGCAGCGTGTCGTGCTATATATCCACTCCTTGGTCAAAGGCGGTGCTGAGCGGCAGATGGTATTGCTGGCCATCGGATTGCGCCAGCAGGGATGGGAAGTGCATTTGATCTCGGTGAAGAATAAGGGGTTGGAGGTTAATAACTGGGAGGCGCTTTTGCGTACTCATGGTGTAGAGCTCTACTTCGTGCCTTCTGCCCGTGAGTGCTGGCCGAACTTGGAGCAGGAGGAAAATAGCTACCAGTTGGCTAATCAATTGGCACCCTTCTTTGAGCCCGGACTGCTTCACGGCATTCTCACTGCCTATGACTATATGCAACGTGTTCAGCCCAAACTGGTTATCGCCTATCTAGAAGACGGTAATGTCATTGCTTCTATGGCCGCAATTTTCGCGGGAGTAGAACAGATCATTATCTCTGGAAGGAGTGTTGCACCCTCAGAGTTTCCTGAATACCTGGCCGTTTATGATGAGTCGAGGTTGGCAGCTTACTATCGTCTGATGACCGAGTTGCCAGGAATCGTTTTGAGTGTTAACTCCATGGCAGGGGCGCAGTCGTATGCTCGCTGGCTAAATTTGCCTGAATCGAGCATCCCCGTAGTGAAAAATGCGGTCATGGCCAAGCGGGTTGAGGGACAAGAGCCTTTACAGCAGTTAGATATTCATTTATCGGCCCCAATATTGATGGGGATAATGCGACTGTCTCCGGAAAAGTCCCCATGTCGCTTTATAGAGGTTGTCGCTTCTGTCATTGCCAAACTTCCTCAAACCCATGCAATTTTAATCGGTGATGGACCATTGCGCTCAGAGGTCCTTGCTTGCATTGCGCAGCAGCCGTGCCGCGATAACATTCATGTCGTGGGTGTGAAAGATAATATTTTTGAATGGTTAAGTTGTGCCAGCCTGCTCATTTCCACCTCCAGTCATGAGGGAATGTCTAATGTTATTTTGGAAGCACAGGCACTTGGTTGTCCTGTTGTAGCGACAGATATTCCAGGAAATAGAGAAACTGTACTGACAGAGTTTTCTTGTGACTTGATTCCCTATGGGGAATGGGGTTTGATGGTTGAAAAGATAGTGTCATTATTAATGGGGAGTGGAGAGAAAACACCAGTTGGTTTGGTGGAAAAGATGAGTGAGCATTATTCACCACGTATACTTGCTGAAAAAACACTGGCACTGACTATTAAAAAATAAATCGGAGACGGAATATGGATGTTATCTTGTTCGGTGCTGGTGAAGTTTGTGATTCATTTATAAAAAGACTTCCTAAACGATTTTCAATATTGGCTATTGCTGATAATAACGAAAATTTACATGGTCAGTTTAAGGGTGAGCTTCCTATTATCTCTCCTGATGAAATTCATCTATATAAGCCAAGTTTTATTATTCTCTCTTGTCTTCAGAGGCATGTCTCAGATATCTGTGCTCAACTCGTCAAATTGGGGTTGGATGATTTATATTTACCCTTTCCTTATGATGAGGAAAGTGAAAAAAAAGATCGAGAGAAGCAGGAAGTGAAAGGGCTAATTGGACGTGAGCTCGTGGATGAGATAATAGGAAGTAAAAACACCAGTGGCAGTGTTTTTTATCACATATCACTTGGTAATCATTTCGAGAAATGCCGTAAACAATATATTTCAAAGCCGGTAAATCGATTTTTACATATAGGTTTTGGTCATTCCCTTGGGGTGGAGATATATAGTCTATTACGATGGGGAGGGGAGTGGACCGCGATCGAGCCATTCCCGGGACTAAGCGGGAAATATCCTTTCAATGATCATGTTTCAATGATTAAAGATTTAATGGGGCTTTTCAATGTCCCATGTAAGGTAAATGATGACATTGTATTTAATGATGATGTTGAATCATTCCATCTTCATGATCATCATGGCACTAGACTAAATTACTTTCCTGAGATAAAGCTTGAAGATTTCAATGATGATGAAAAATATGATGTATGCTATTCGTGTGCCGTAATGGAGCATGTTGTAGATATTCATTCATTCGTAGCCAAGACATTTGAGCTATTAGCATCAGGTGGTTTTGCTTTTCACTGGATTGACCTCCGAGACCACCGGGATTTTTCACGACCACTTGATTTCCTGACAATAGGCAAGTCAGAGTGGCGTGACCATTATGGTGATGCTGGCCACTTTTTACATGGTAATCAGCTGCGTTATAGTGATTATCGACAGATATTTTTACAATGTGGCTTCAGGATTGTTGCTGAAGATAAATATATGAAGAATGATAGAGAGCATATTCAGGAAGTCTCTGTCGATTTCGCAGATGAGTATGCATCACTGGGATGGGAGGATTTGGAAGTCGCTGGTGTGCTATTCGTTCTGGAAAAGCCATCGCATGATAGTTGATTATTCTATGATGTCTCATGCGTGACATCATGTGTTGGCTTACCTTTAGGGAGTTATAAAATGTGCGGTATAGCCGGAATAATGAGTATTCATGGTCAACATGATCCTGCGTGGTTGAAACAGCAGGCTAATAGAATGGCGGAGGCGATGACCTATCGAGGGCCTGACGACCGGGGTCTTTGGGAGTCGGATGACGGACGCTGTGTTCTGGCACATTGTCGATTGAGTATTCTGGATGTATCGCCTGCCGGGCATCAACCAATGCATGATGCACAGCAACGAGCCTGTATCGTATTTAATGGGGAGATCTACAACCATCTTCAGTTGGGGGGGCGTCTTAAAGACGCCGGCATATCATTTACTGGCCATTCTGATACCGAGGTATTGGTCAATGGCCTGGTACGGGAAGGTGCTGACTTTCTGACCCGGCTCGAGGGGATGTTTGCACTTGCCTACTATGATCGTGAGCGCAGGGAGTTGCTGCTGGCGCGTGATCCGTTTGGCGAGAAGCCACTCTATTATGCCGAGTTTGACGGTTTGTTGGTCTTTGCCTCCGAGCTGGCGGCTTTGACCCTGGTGCCAGGATTCCCTGCCCGCATTACGGTTGATACAGTCGCCCATTATCTGGCTTTCCAGCACCCCGTCGGGGAACGCACCCTGTATCAACACGCCAGAAAGTTGCTGCCGGGGCACTTGATGCGTGCCGTGACAGGAGCGGTCTCACAGGCAGAGCGTTACTTCCACTTTATCTGTGCCGGTGACCATATGCCGTCACGCCCGCTGGAGGAGCAGGTTGACCAGCTTGAGGATCTGTTGCTGCGTTCGTTATCGCGCCGCTTGGTCGCCGATGTGCCGGTGGGGGCTTTTCTCTCCGGTGGTGTCGACTCCTCGACGGCGGTGGCCCTGATCACCCGTCGTTTGCAACGGCCGATCCGCACCTTCTCCATCGGTTTTGAACAGGCGCCGGAGAGCGAACATGAGGAGGCTCGGGCTTTTGCCGACTTTCTCGGAACCGAACACACTGAGCAACTGCTGCGTCCCGAGGCTTTTGTTGAACAGGTTGGTGATCTGGCGCGGCGCATGGATGAGCCCAATGCCGACACCTCCTGTGTACCGACCTATATGGTCTCGCAGCTTGCTCGTCAGCAGGTCACCGTCGCGATTACGGGTGACGGGGGGGATGAGCTGTTTGGCGGTTATGGCCGTTACCTGCAGACACTGGTCGCCGCCGAGGGCAGAGAGCAACAGATGCAGGCGCGTAGCTGGCATCTTGGGCGGGAGTACTACTCTGGTCGCATCTTGCTGTATGCCGATCGCCAGTTGGAACAGTTGTTCGGTCGCATTCCGTCCGGTACTGGTGATCACTTGATGGCGCTGCGCAGGCGTATCGATATGGATAGCCGCCCGTATCTTAATCGCCTCCGTGAGGCCGATATTGCCAATTATCTGCCGTTGGTATTGGCCAAGGTAGATCGAATGAGCATGCTGCACAGCCTTGAGTGCCGCACGCCCTACCTGTCGACCGAAGTAGCTCAGTTTGCCGCAGGTTTGGCACAGTCAGAGCTGATTGCACAAGGACAGGGTAAGTTCCTGTTGCGCCAGTTGGCCAAACGCTACTTGCCGGCGGAATGGATCGACAGGCCGAAAAAGGGTTTCAGCATAGATCCGTTCAATCAACAGGCCAAACAGAGTGCGATTACGCAACTGCGTCAGCAGGCCTCTTCAGGCCAGCTCTGTCTGCATCAGTTTATCGCTCCCGACCGGTTGCGGATGTTGCTGGATAACCAGTTTGACGGTATGACCTTCTATCATGTTTGGGGTTTATTGGTGCTTGAGATCTGGTTGCAGTCCCATGAGTTCAATTTGTGAGATAACGCTTTGGGCTAAAAGTTATTAAATAATATTAATTATAATGACCGAGCCCACTATTATGAATATATTTTATGGCTATATAATTAAGGCGAAGAATTTTTGAAGTTTATAACTGCGGTTGAAATTATAGCCTTGTTTACATTGTTTGTGAAATATAATTCATTCGTGAATTGATAAGTCTTTCTTATAACTTCATATTATATGTTACGGGAGTTCTGTGATGGGTATGACGCCAGCTATGTTTAATAAAATGAAGAATCACTTTCCTGAAAACTTTAATTCGATAATTGAGTTAGGGTGCCAGCAGTTTTATTCATTAAACTCGGCAGAGATAATTGATGAAGAATTAAAGAATTATCAGGATGGTGATTTTACAAAATCTATGTATGAAAACCTAGGTTTAAAATATGATTCTGTGGATGTTTATGATGGGACAATATTTTGCGATTTTAATAGTCAGATGCTCGAGTTATCTCATCAGTATGATGTGGTAACTAATCTTGGAACTAGTGAACATGTTTTTAATCAATATAATGTTTTTGCGTCAATACATAACATTACAAAGAAAAATGGATTAATGATTCATTGTTTGCCTATGAAGCATTCCCCACATGGACTTTTTACATATAATGTTGATTTTTTCATTTCACTTTGTTTTTCAAACAACTATGAAGTCGTTGAGTTAGTATTTGGTTGGAGAGGTACTGATGGTGAGTATACATTTGGCTCATTGTCAGACGTCGTTGAGCATCAGACAACTGAACAATATGCTTTCCTAGTGGCTAGAAAATGTCTGGAAGATAAATTTGTTTCTCCGCAGCAGATAATATATAACCCTTTGATTTCTATTGATAAAGTGATAGCGTTGTGCTCTGATGACATCTATTTGTTGAGCCAAGTTGTTCAATATCCTTTCACGGATAATGTTCTAAATCATACGCTCATCTTCGATGAGGTAAGCAATAGTTATTCTGAAGTACTTCTATATGGTGCTGGTCATATCGGACAGGCCATTTTAAAATTTTCCAAGCACAGGAAAAAAATTAATATTATTGTTGATGAACACTCGCATGCTATGAATGACTTCAAGGTTAACACGTTGGGGGATTTAGATGCTATTAATTCACCAGTCTATATAGCATCGGATTTCTATCGAGAGGAAATTAGACGTGCTTTATTGATGAAATTTGATGGGAGAGTTGTTTTTTTAAACTGATAAATAGCTATAGATATTATAAGTTATTTTATTACTTTCCTTTTGTTTTTAGTCTCCAATTTTTTATGAATTACTCTTTAAATTTATCCTTTGATTCTTCCTTGACGAACCAGTTCGAGCTAGTGTATTGATTTTTAGAGATTCCTATATGTTATAGATTGTTCATTTTTTGAAAAAATGGTATTAATCGCATCAGTTATTATTTAAGGCTGGTAATTTTATTCGACGTATTGTTAACACAGGGTTGTGGGGGCGGCGTGAACATTGTTGTTTTTGATTTCAATAAGAGTGTCGGTGGTGCGGAGACATTTAACTGTAGATTTATTGACTATCTTGTTGGATTAGGTGATTCCGTTGCCGTAGTTGGATACGAGGACTCTGCACTTTTTGGGCTATTGGATAACAAGAGTGTAAAGATAAAAAAGTATATCATTCCAGAAATGGATGATTTCTTTGTTTCTATTTCAAATCAATCGTATCTGGGGGCACTTGGACAGAAAATTATTGATGATTTTTTTGGGGAAGATATATATGTTCTCGCTTCATATTTTGAAGTTTTGCATAGGGCTATGCATGTCTTCAATGGAAATAAAAGAGTTCATATATTGACTGGGATGTTGCATCCAGAAGCTTGGAGTATCTGGGAGCCAGGGATTGGATTTAACGCATCTCGTGCATTCAAACCAAAGTTAATTAATGAAACTTGGCACTACCAGCGCCAATTATTATTAAAGTTGGATCGAGCACATGCAATCTGGTATCCCAATGACATATATCGTAAATATAATTCTGAGTATTTTTCTGTTCCACTTAATCATCACTCATCTGCCACTGTTCCTGTTGAGCCCGTAACACAAAAGATACGGTACAATATTTCTGCTCCAGAAGAGTTTATGAAGGTGCTCTGGCTCGGGAGATTTGACTTTTTCAAGAATGAAAGCATCTTGAGTTTTATTGACAGCTTGAATGTTGTTCTTAACAATAAACCTCAGCTGCATATACTTTTTGATTTGATAGGATATGGATATGCTCTCTATGAGGATGAAGTTGAATCATATAAAAAGCTTGCGCATGAACGCCTTGAAATTCGTATCTTAGGAAAGAGAAATGAATCTGATATATACAGCCTAATTGAATCTGAAAAATATCATTTCGGTGTTGCAATGGGCTCCTCAGCATATCATCTTGCAATGATCGGATTACCTGTGATTGCCATAGACTCTTGTGTTAAAGGATACCGTCGTCTAGTGAAAGGGGTGTGGCTTGATGAAGCTTCAGACGAGTTTGATGAAGGCTCAAGTCTTTATCTCTCGCTAATTGGGGAGCCTTCCCCACAGCGAAATGATATTCATGTTATGCTTGAAGATGTATTCCAATATGGTTTTCTCGAAAATAAATCAAGAAGCTGCTGCAACTATGTTGAACAGTTTCATAATATTGACGTTATCTTGCCGAAAATCAGAGGTTTTTTACTTGAAAGTTCATTTTCAGAGAAATTTACGTATCGATTTAAACGAAATTTGCCAGATGAGTTTTACTATCGATTTGGAAGAAAAAGAAATATTAAAATAGCTATTTTTGGCACTGGCTCTGGCGCAAAAAAATTCTATGGAAAACTTCATTCTGACCTTGTTTTTACTGACAGGGAAATAAAGGTGAAGTGTTTTTTTGATAATGACGATAGTAAATTTGGTGCTATATTTTGTAATGCCCCAATAGAAAAATTTACACTGGAGGCCACCAATGAACTTGATGTGGTTATTATTGCTTCTGATTACTGGCCCGAGATTAAAGCACAGATGATTTCATGTGGTTTAACACGTTCAAAAATATTAAGAGCATACTAACTTGCATAAAAAGATAGCAATCATTCAATCTAATTATATTCCTTGGATAGGCTACTTTGATATTATAAACAGGGTGGACGAATTTATATTTCTTGATTCTGTCCAGTATACAACAAGAGATTGGCGTAACCGCAATAGGATTATGACCACACAGGGTGCTGTATGGTTAACAATACCCGTATGTCATGTTGATAGAAATCAGAGAATATCATCCACAAAAGTTGTCGATAATCTATGGTGTCAGAAACATTTTGCTATAATTAAAGAGCGATACAAAAAGGCGCTTTTTTTTGATAGATATATAGATGAAATTAAATCTTGGTATGAAGATGCACGTGAATTTGAGTATATCTCTGATATAAATATCATGTTTATTAAAAAAATCATGCATTTATTAGGGATCACCACCCCCATCTTTACGGATAGTCATTACTTGAATGGGGGGGGGTTTAGCGATGCAACGGAAAGACTGATCGTCATTGCTGAAAGAGCTGATGCAAGTATTTATTTTTCTGGGCCGGCGGCAAAAAATTATTTAGATATCGGGCGCTTTGAGGAAAGGGGTATCGGTGTTGCCTGGATGGAATATCCTGAATATGCTCGCTATCCCCAGAACGGACCTGGTTTTGATTGCCGCGTCAGTATTATCGATGCTTTATTATGTGCTGGCGGTGATTTTGTTCATAGCGAACTAAATTATTAATAGGAGGACTCATGGCTAAATATGGTTTCTATGATCGACTGTCATCGGAGTTTCCATCACAGGTCATTGTAGATATTGCTGAAATTTGTAATTTAAGATGCATACATTGTCCACACCCTCAATTTAAAGAGTCTGAACATTATTCCGCAAGATTGTTAGACCCTGAACTAAACAAGAAGCTGATCGATGATATAAGAGACAATAGCGACGGACATTGCCAGTATATACGATATACCAGCAATGGTGAGCCACTTATGCATCCACATGCACATGAAATGATCCAGTATGCTGTCGAGCATAGTGGCACGTTTGTCACGTTAACCACTAATGGTACAGTTCTTAATGAGAAAAAACTAAAACAGTTATTAGAAAGTGGCCTTCATATGATTGATGTCAGCATTGATGCCTTTAACGATGAGACTTATGCGAAGATTCGTGGCGGGCGTCTTGAGCAAGTGCGACGTAATATAATTAGAATGATCGAACATATCAAGACAGGGCAATACAGAACTCGTATTGTTGTGAGTTTTATTCGTCAGGCAGGAAATGAAGATGAGGTAGATGATTTTTCTCTTTTTTGGAAAAATCAGGGAGCTGATGAAGTGCTGATCAGGAATTTACATTCGGCGGCAGGTATGTTGGCTCAAGGGGAAGCTCATTCCCATGAGTCAAGGCGCCCATGCTTATATCCATGGGAGCGTTTGACCCTGGATCCAAAAGGTGAGCTTTCTTTTTGCCCGACAGATTGGGCGTATGCATCCAGTTTCATTGATTACAGGAAGACAACGCTAAAAACTGCTTGGCAGGGAGCATTTTTAAACGAACTGCGAGAGGCTCATCTTAATAACGATTTCAAATGCCATACTTTTTGTGGGCAATGTCCTGATTGGAGACTGACAACATGGCCTGATTCAGGAAGAAGTTATGCAAATCTTGTCAGTGACATTAAGGTTATTATGAAATGAAATCATATCGCAATTGGATACCATATAATCGCCCCAATAATATTGGCCATATCACTGAAAGTGATGGAGAATGTTTAGGTATCGGTGTTAATAAAAAAAAATGTGAGGAACTATTACACGATATATATAATGCAAGGCGAGTTTTTTTAACGCCATCCTGTAGTGCATCTTTGGAGATGGCAGCTTTAGCGATGGATTTGCAGCCAGGGGATGAGGTAATACTGCCAAGCTTTACATTTGTTACCTCTGCAAGTGCTTTTGCCTTAAGGGGCGCAAAATTAGTATTTGTCGATATCAGGCCAGACACTTTGAATATAAATGAGCAGCTTATTGAAGAGGCTATTACAGTTAGAACGAAAGCCGTAGTGGTTGTTCACTATGCCGGTGTTGCATCAGAAATGTCTTCTATAGTCGATATATGCAATCGCTATAATCTTGTATTGGTTGAAGATGCTGCACAAAGTATCATGTCAACATATAAAGGACGGCCACTTGGTTCAATTGGTCAATTTGGCTGCGTCAGCTTTCATCATACTAAAAATATTCATGCCGGTGGTGAGGGCGGGGCTTTTTTAGTAAACGAAGATAAGTACCATGGTATATGTGAAATCATTCAGGAGAAAGGAACTGATCGTTCAAGGTTTTTGCGTGGAGAGGTTGATAGATATACATGGCAAATTTTATCATCTAGTTATGTAATGTCAGAGGTTCAAGCTGTAGTCTTGTTGCAGCAATTACAAAACGCGAGAGAAATTACGAATGCTAGATTAAAAAAATGGCTTTTTTATCATACATGTTTATCTGAGTTGGCTAATGCTGGAGTGCTCACACTTCCTGCCGTTCCGGCACATGTTGAGCATAATGCTCATATATATCATATAAGAACAAGATCCCCTGACGAACAACAGGGATTATTTAAATTCATGCGCAATCTTAATGTGGAAGTTACCTCACACTTTGTACCTCTGCATTCTAGTCCGGCTGGTATTCGATATGGTAGATTTCATGGCGATGATATAAATACCACAGCGGTTTCTAGAATGCTGTTACGTTTACCTTTACATGCAAGCCTGACTGAGTCGGAGCAAGTATTCATTATTGATGCGGTCAGACACTTTTTTGTAGTCAATAATTAAAGCTAATCATAAATTTAAATGAATTAGATGCATTTTATTAATGATCTTATAAATATTCATAAGCTATAATATTTGTAATATACATATGGATATTGGCACTCAGTAAGATAATGATTTCACCTTAGCGTATAACCAAAAGCAATTTTTAACAGGTATGTCGTATGAAATATTTTGTAACTGGTGCAGCGGGATTTATCGGTGCGAAGGTGTGCGAACTACTGTGCTTGAAAGGGTATCAGGTTATAGGTATTGATAACCTAAATGATTACTATGAGGTATCTCTTAAATTAAGTAGACTTGAACAGTTAACTCCATTTTCTAACTTCAAGTTTGTAAAAATGGATGTCTCTGATAGAAAATCTATCCTGACTCTTTTTTCCAAAGAGAAGTTTGACAGAGTAATTCATCTTGCCGCTCAAGCCGGTGTTCGCCATTCAATGGAGTCTCCCTTTTCTTATATTGATAGCAACGTAGACGGATTTTTGGCAATTCTGGAAGGTTGTCGTCATCATCATATTGAGCATCTTGTTTATGCATCTTCTAGCTCCGTATATGGAATGAATGAGGAAATGCCATTTAGAGTGAGTGAACCCACTGACCATCCTATTTCGTTATATGCAGCGACAAAAAAAATGAATGAGCTGATGGCGCACACATATTCTCATTTGTATGGTATCCCAACCACAGGATTGCGTTTTTTCACAGTTTATGGCCCGTGGGGACGGCCGGATATGGCATTATTTAAATTTACTAAATGTATGCTGTCTGGACAGCCAATAGATGTATATAACAATGGTCTGTTAAGCCGAGATTTCACATATATAGATGACATTGCTGAAGGTGTGATCCGGGTAGCGGACGTGATACCGGTTGAAAATTCTGCCTGGCGTTGCGCAACTGGTTCTCCAGCTGATAGCAGTGCCCCTTATCGTATATTTAACATTGGTAATGGTAGGCCGATTAAAATAGTTGATTTTATTCAATCTCTCGAGCAAGCGCTGGGGGTTAAAGCTATAAAAAATATGATGCCCATGCAGTCGGGTGATGTTTATGCGACATGGGCGGATACTGAGGATTTATTTGCTACTATTTCATATCGCCCATCAATGAAGATAGAACAGGGCATACAGAATTTTGTTGAATGGTATCGCTCTTATTATCAATTTTTGGATGTGAAGGTTCAATAATGAAAATTGCCGTTGTCGGTATAGGTTACGTAGGTTTGTCTAATGCAATATTGTTAGCTCAGAACCATCATGTTGTTGCGTTTGATGTCAATCCAGAAAAAGTGTCCATGATTAACAGGCGACAATCTCCAATTATTGATTCTGATATCGATCTGTTCTTTAAACAACGGACTTTGGATCTTACCGCAACCTTGAATAAATCAACCGCTTACGAACATGCTGACTATATTATAATTGCGACGCCCACTAATTATGATCCTGATACAAATTGCTTTGATACTGCGTCGGTAGAGTCAGTTATTTTTGATATTATGGAAATTAATCCTGAGGCAGTAATTGTAATCAAGTCTACTGTTCCTGTTGGTTTTACCGCTAAAATGCGGATGACTCATAATTACGAGAATATTTTCTTTTCCCCCGAGTTTTTACGTGAAGGGAGAGCATTATATGATAACCTTTATCCATCACGTGTTATAGTCGGGGCAACAAGTGAATATGCACGAACATTTTCTAGACTTATGATTGATGGGGCAATAGAAAAAAATGTGCCAGTCATTTTTACTGAAAGTACGGAAGCAGAGGCTGTAAAATTATTTGCTAACACATATCTGGCGATGCGAATCGCATTTTTTAATGAGTTGGATACATATGCCCAAAAAAATAATCTAGAAACAAAGGATATTATTGATGGTGTTTGCCTGGACCCTCGTATTGGCCACTATTACAACAATCCATCTTTTGGTTATGGAGGTTATTGTCTGCCAAAAGACACCAAGCAGCTTCTGGCAAATTTCAACCAAGTGCCCAGCAACCTGATTAGAGCTATTGTTGATGCTAATACAACGAGAAAAGATTTTATTGCCGATACAGTTATCGCGACTAATCCTAAACGAGTGGGTATTTATCGACTAGTTATGAAGGCTGGTTCGGATAATTTTAGAGCATCGGCAATACAGGGAGTCATGAAAAGAATCAAGGCGAAGGGTATTGAGGTTGTTGTTTATGAGCCATCCTTAATGGAACCTTATTTCTTTAGGTCAAAAGTCATCACTGAAGTATCCGTATTTAAAGGTATGTGTGACATTATACTTGCCAACCGAATGAGTCCTGATTTAGCCGATGTGATTGATAAGGTCTATACACGAGACATTTTTGGCTACGACTAAAGCAGACTGCATATTTTCAATTGCTGTGCTTTTGTCAAACCAGGAAAGAGTGGCAAGGTCATTGCGCCTGCGTAAAATTGCTCAGTAGAGGGCAGGGTAGTATGAGTCCACTTTTGATACCAAGGTTGTTTGTAAATAGGTATATAGTGCACGTTGGCGCCGATATCCTGTGCACGTACTTTTTGGAAGAGCGCACTGCGTTGTTCAGGGGCTACATGGTGAACATAGAGATGGAAGGCACTACGCCGCTCGGTGTTGAAATGACGAGGTAGCTGGTGTGGTGCCAGTCTTTCGAAGTAGTACTGGGCAATCTCGTTACGCGTGTGAATCCATGTCTCCAGATTGGCCATCTGGCTCAACCCCAGCGCAGCCTGAATGTCGGTCATGCGGTAGTTGAAGCCGAGCATCTGCTGCTCATAGTACCAAGGGCCGTCCGGCTCATTGATAAAGTCTTCCGGTTCACGGGTGATGCCATGGCTGCGGAGCATGCGCATCATCTTGGCAAGCGCAGGGTCGTTGGTCATGGCCATGCCACCCTCGCCAGTGGTGATGATCTTCACCGGGTGGAAGCTGAATACTGTGATGTCGCTATAGCGGCCATTGCCGGTAGGCTCACCATGATAACGGGCACCAAGGGCGTGGCAGGCATCTTCGATGATCTTGAAACCGTACTTTTGTCCCAGGCGGTGGATCTCCTGTATGTCGCAGGGGAGGCCGGCAAAGTGCACCGGTATGACTACTTTGGGTAGCTTTCCTTCCGCCTTGGCTGCAATCAGCTTCCTCTCCAGCTCCAAAGCGCACATGTTACCGGTATCTGGTTCAATATCGACAAAATCGACTTGTGCACCGCAGTAGAGAGCACAGTTGGCGGATGCAACAAAGCTGATGGGGGATGTCCAGACCCAGTCGCCGGGGCCAACGCCAAGTGCCAGACAGGCTACATGGAGTGCTGCGGTACCTGAATTGACTGCCACCCCGAATTTGGCTCCACAGTAATCGGCTACTGCTTGCTCGAAGCGGGGGACTACGGGTCCCTGGGTCAGGAAGTCGGACTTGAGAATGTCCACAACAGCATCGATATCTGCCTGGCTGATGGATTGGCGGCCATAAGGGATCATTCAGTTCTCCCCTTTTGGTTCATTTTCAAAAGCTGTTCAATGGAGAAAAAGTCAGGGTTGCTTCGAGAGTTGTATTCAAATCCCTGCTCGACCATCTTTCCTTTTTCGCCCGCAGCTGTCTTGGAGAAGTCGTTGTTGCGATTATTGAAGTTGATTGTTGGGCCGATCACGAAGAAGTCATCAAATTCAAAGGTGTGATAAGAGTCATCGGCAGGGCACATTACTTCATGGAGCTTCTCTCCCGGGCGAATGCCGATGATCTTGTGTGGCAGGTTTGGTGCCATGGCACTGGCCAAATCTGTGATGCGAACAGATGGCAATTTGGGAACGAATATTTCCCCCCCCTTCATCCGCCCAAAATTATCCAGAACGAAATCCACCCCTTGTTGCAAGGTGATCCAGAAACGAGTCATCTCTTCATGGGTGATGGGCAAGGCATCAATACCCTGATCAATCAGCTTTTGGAAGAAGGGAACAACAGAACCGCGGGAACCAACAACGTTGCCGTACCGAACGACTGCAAAACGGGTGGGGTCTTGCCCCGCAATGTTGTTGGCCGCCACGAAGAGTTTGTCTGATGCGAGCTTGGTGGCGCCATAGAGATTGATCGGGTTGGCAGCTTTGTCAGTGGAGAGGGCAATAACTTTTTTGACTTGATTGAGCAAAGCGGCCTGGATCACGTTCTCTGCACCATGGATATTGGTTTTAATACACTCCATGGGGTTGTATTCAGCGGCTGGAACCTGTTTCAGTGCTGCTGCATGAACCACGTAATCGACGCCACGCATTGCCATGGTAAGCCGGTTGGCGTCTCGGACATCACCGATAAAATAGCGCATGCAGGGGTCGTTAAACTCCTGTTGCATCTCGAACTGTTTCAGTTCGTCACGAGAATAGATGATGAGCCGTTTCGGCTTATAACGTTCCAGTACTGTCTTGACCAATCGTTGGCCAAACGAGCCGGTGCCACCTGTGATCAGTAGCGTTTTATCGTTGAACATTGTGGGCATCTCGTCATAAAAACAGTAGATGAATCATATGCTAGCAAATAAAGTACCAGCTTTTTTGGCAAAGAGTGTGATCCATTCACAAAAACAGTTTCAAAGATTTGGGCGCACCCAGACCACCTCGGATTGGCTCGCATCAGTAGAGCTTTATCAAGATGTGCTGGAGCTCTGCGTGCTTAGCTGAATAGCCTGGCAAACCTCTTCAACCCCATTGAGGGCTCTCGGGGTGAAGCGGTGTAGTTCATCCGAGTTGATCAAATCGAGTCGCTGGTGCTGCACCGCATCGAGATTGGGCCACTTTTGCCAGTGATTCAGGGCGTCAGGATCTTGACTCCCCGCCAGGATCAGCGTGGGGTTCGCTTTGATCACCTGTTCCATGTCCACTTGAGGGTAGGGGGTCTTGGCATTTGCCATGACGTTGACCCCGCCGCAGAGTTCGATGGCCTGAGCCGGCCAGGCATTGCCACTGACGCTGGTGAGCGGTGGGTACCAGAGCTGGTAGAACACCTTGACGCCGGTTGATTGTCCATAACGCTGTTGCAGCTCATGCAGGCGCGCCAGATAGCGATCGGCGGCCTCGTTGGCACTCTTTTCCACACCCAGCAATTTGCCCAGGGCCCGCATCTCGGTGGCCAGCGAGGCAAAATCGGTGGGCTCTGAGTAGAAAATCGGGATCCCCAGTTGTTCCAGCGGTGCCAGCATTCGTGACTGGGCCGAGCGCCAGCCGAGGATCAAGTCCGGCTTTTGTGCCAGCAGGGCCTCGACATTGATGCTGCGATAATTGGCCACCTTGGGCTTGGTTTTCACTTCGGCGGGATAGTCTGAGGCATCATCAACGGCCACCAGTTTGTCACCGGCACCGATGTCGTAAAGCAGTTCGGTAAGATGGGGTACCACGCTCACCACCCGGCTCGGAGTCGCGGCAAACAGTACGCCGGGCAACCAGGCCAGCAGCGCGCAGGGCAGCCAAGTCGGCAATCGCAGCCATCTATCCATGAAATAACCCCGCTATCGTGACAACCAGCGCCAGTATCAACCAGCCCCAGCCGCATCCTTGCAGAATGTTGAGCACCTTGCGCGGAGTCTCGCTATCTGGCTCAGCACCTGTGCCGATGACTGGCCAGCGCTGGAGAGCCCCCTGATAGTAGCGAGGGCCACCAAGGCGGATCCGGCACTTGTCTACCAGCAGGGTGAGCAGCATCCCCATGGCGGGATAGGGCCAGAGCGCGCCACTTCGCAGCAACTGCGCTGCCTGCTTGAGACGGCTTGCCAGCAGTGGCAGCCCCAGCAACAAAATGACGGGGGCATTGAGCCCCTGATAGAGGGTGCTGGCGGCGCGACCAAAATGGTCGAAGGCGGGATCTTTGCGACTCCAGCTCAGGTTCATCAGCTGCACCAGCCGCCAGAGCAGGGCGCCCTGTACGCCAGCCAGGGCAAATCCCAGCAGCGGGCCAGCCCATTGGCCCACCAGGCGCAGGGCGCAGCTCTCCGTCACTGCTTTGGCGAGCCCCATGGTCGAGAGTTTACCGGTCTCCCGCTTGAGCCAGGGGGCAGACTGCAATCTCGCCAGCGGCAGGGTCTCCTGGGTGGCGAGCGAGCGGGTGGCATGGGCGAGTTCGCGTAGTGGGCGGGATTCGAGCATCAGCAGCAGGAACAGCAGGTCGAAGACCGGCTCGCTCAGGGCCAGATTGCGAAGCGACCAGAGCCCGGCTGCGCAGGGGAGCCAGACTACCAGCATTGCTAGCAGGCCGGCCTGCATTTGCTGGCCGGGTGAACCATCGGGTCTGTGTACCTTGTGCCCCAGCCGGGTCAGCAGGGGCGTGACGGCCGAAAGACGCAGATGGGATGGCCACGGGATCACCGCCTCCAGCAGGGCTGCCCCCACCAGAATGGCCGCCGTCGTCGAGAGGAGGGCGTCGGCCATCAAATCAAGCGAGCCGGTCTCGCTCACAGCTTGCCGAGCATCTTGATGATCACTTCGGCGGAGTGCTTGCCGGCCACTTCGATGAAGGCATCGAAGGATTCAACCTGTTCCTTGCCGGCGATATCGGACATGGCGCGTACCACCAGATAGGGCACTTTGAACATGTGGCACACCTGACCGATGGCGGCACCCTCCATCTCGACCGCCAGCATCTGCGGGAAGTCGGCGCGAGCCTTGGCGATGGCGTCCGGTTTGCACATGAACTGATCGCCGGTACAGATAAGGCCAACCTTGGTCTGGTGCTTGCCCTGCTCGGCGATGCAATCCTGAGCGACCGCGATGAGCTTCTCGTCGCAGGGGAAGGCGGCGGGTTGCTGCGCCATCTGGCCCATCTCGTAACCAAAGGCGGTCACATCGACATCGTGGAAACGCATCTCGCTGGCGATCACCACATCACCGATGTGCAGATCCTGGGCAAAGCCGCCCGCAGAGCCGGTATTGATGACGTAGTCGGGAGCGAATTTTTCCAGCAGCAGGCTGGTGGCGACGCTGGCGGCGACCTTACCGATACCGGAGCGGGTCAGGATCACCTCTTTGCCTGCCAGCATCCCTTGATAGAACTCGCAGCCGCCCAGTTGCAGGGTGGTGGGGTCGCTCATCTGGCTGCGCAGCAGGGCTACTTCTTGCTCCATGGCGCCGATAATACCTACTTTCATTGCTGACCTCGTCTTGATAGCCGTGTGGCTGAATTTAAGTTGCTGTAGATCATAACAAAAGATGTCGTCGGCGCCGAGAGGCACAAGCGAAAGGAGAGATGACGTGCGGCGCTCCATATGGGAGCGCCGCAGGTGACAAAAAGCATTGATGAGGAGGGGAGAGGGCCTTTAGCCGAGCGCGGTATCGAGGGTCATCATCAGGGCAAAGCCTGCCATCAGACCGAGGGTTGCATAGGTCTGGTGACCGTTGCGGTGGGTCTCCGGGATCACCTCGTGCGAGACCACAAATAGCATGGCGCCGGCGGCGAGTCCAAGTCCGATGGGGTAGGCGATGGCAAGACCGCTGGAGAGCCCGACCCCGAGCAGGGCGCCAACCGGTTCGAGCAGGCCGCTGGCGATGGCAACCAGCACGGCGACAGAGGGGCGAAAACCGGCAGCGCACATGGCCAGCGCCACCGCCAATCCTTCCGGAATATCCTGTAGTGCGATCGCAGTGGTAAGCGGCAGCCCCACCGACATATCACCCTGGGAGAAGCTCACCCCGATGGCCATCCCCTCCGGCAGGTTGTGCAGGGCGATGGCAAAGACGAACAGCCAGACCCGGGAGCAGCTCTCGTGGCCGGGGCCGCAGGGACCGGTTTTGTCATGCTCGTGCGGGGTGAACTGATCCAGCCCCAGCATCAACAGCACCCCGAGGGTCATGCCGACCACCACCACGGCGGCGGCGCTAAAGCCGTTGCCGGTGATCCCCTCGGCGGCCTCCAGCCCCGGCAGCAGCAGGGAGAAGGCGCTGGCAGCCAGCATCATGCCGGCGGCAAAGCCCAGCATGGTGTCCTCTACCTTTTGCGGTACCGAGCGCAGAAACAGGGCGGGCAGGGCGCCGATGGCGGTGGCGGCAAACCCGGCGGCACCACCGATCAGGCCGTAGCGCACGCCGCTGGTCACCTCGCCGGTAGCGAGCATGATGAGACTCTGCAACAGCAGCAACAAGACGGCAGCCAGCGCGATAAAGAGACCGAGGGCGGTAAGTGGCCGCGCCTGCAGTTGTTCACGCAGCTGGGCAGACCAGGTTGAAGCAGGCAGATACGAGCTGTTATCCATAAACAAGGCCTCTTGTTACAGCAAATTGTTACAACGAAGGGGGATGGTGCTCCGCCATCGGGTCATGTTGGTCATTACAACGAGTTGATGGCACCTTGTCCATGCCACTGCCTCGATTGCATTTATCGGTTAACTATTTGAAATGATTTGGTCGCTATAAATATTTTGTGATGAATGTCGGGTTGTGAAGGAAATCAGCTTGCATTCATTTGGTGAAATCTGGTGAGGCGTTAGGCGATATTGTGATAGAGTGCGCGCCTCGCGAAATCGTCCTTCCCCCGCTTTCGCAACCTTCCATCTCCCGTCAGGAATGGCCGGGATCAGCTCATACGGATGTGATCGCTACTGTTTACCTGCTTGTCAGCAGTTGAGGATCAACAGCCAATCATGTTTTACAAGAATCTCTCCATCGGCAAAAAGATTGCCGTGGTTTTTGCGGTCATTGCCGCAGTCAACGTTGTCTTCGGTGTTTTTCTCTCCAGTGAATTGCGCGGCGTGCGCGATCGGGTGTTGAATTTTACCGACTCCACTTTGCCGAGCGTGCTCTCGGTCGAAACCCTGCTCTACGACGTCTCTTATGTACGTCGGGCCCAGTTTGCCCTGCTGATGGTGGATGATGCTGCCGACCTGCAGGCCCGCCGTGGCCGTATTCAGGAGAATATTCGCAAGGTTGACGAGGCATTTCGTGCCTACGAGGCGACCGTAGGGGCCGACAACGAGCGCCAGGTGTTTAACCAGGCCAAACAACAGTGGCTCACTTATCAACGTTCGGTAAACGAGTTTGATATGCTGCTGGTGCAGGGTCAGCATGATCAGGCCAAAACCCAGCTGTTTGCCTCCAACCCGCTCTTCGGGGCGCTGGAGCAGGCGGTCAACTCGCTGATCCAGGTGAACCTCGGTTTCGTCAAAGAGAACCGTGGCAGCCTGCTTGGCAGCGTCAGCATGGTGACCACCTTTGCCATGGTGAGCATCGGTGCCCTGCTGGTATTCATGGTGGTGATGACCTGGTTCCTGACCCGCCAGATCTGCCTGCCGCTGCAAGCCGTAGTGGCTCAGGCCAATGCCATTGCCGCCGGCGATCTGACCCATCAGCTGGAGCGTCAGCACATCGGCCGCGACGAGCTGGGCATGCTGGCCAAAGCCTCTCTCAAGATGCAGGACAACCTGCGCGGTCTGATCGAAGAGGTAGTGGCTGCTGTCACCCAGCTTGGCACTGCCATCGAGGAGGTGAGCGCCGTCTCCGAGCAGTCCGCCAAGGGCATTCAGAGCCAGCAGCAGGAGATCTCGCTGGTGGCGACCGCGATGACCCAGATGAAGGCCACCGTGGCCGATGTGGCTGGCAATACCGAAACCGCCTCCAGCTCCGCCAGTTCAGCCAATGCGCTGGCCCGCAGCGGCAATCAGGATGTGCAGCGTTCGCTGGTGGCCATCACCCGGGTTGCCGAGGAGATCGAGCAGGCCGGTACGTTGGTGACCGAGCTGGAGCGTGAATCCGCCCAGATCAACGTCGTTGTGGATGTGATCCGCGGCATTGCCGAGCAGACCAATCTGCTGGCCCTCAATGCGGCCATCGAAGCAGCCCGTGCCGGCGAGCAAGGTCGTGGCTTTGCCGTGGTGGCCGATGAAGTACGCACTCTGGCGGGTCGTACCCAGGCATCGACCGGCGAGATCGTGGCCATCATCGAAACCCTGCAGGCGCGTGCCAATCAGGCCAAAGAGGTGACGGGCCAGAGCTGCGAAATGATCCGCCTGTGTGTGGATCAGAGCGAGCAGACCAGCAACGGCATCCAGCAGATTGAAGAGGCGGTCGCCCAGATTGCCGACATGGCGATCCAGATTGCCAGCGCCTGCGGCGAGCAGGATGCGGTCTCCGACGAGCTGGGCCGCAACGTCGAGCGGATCAACGAGTCCGCCAACGAGGTGGCTCTGGGCGCCGATCATACTGCCCGTGCCTGTCTGGAGCTGAGCCAGCTGGCGGTGGGTCTGAAGCAGACCATCGGTCGTTTCCGCCTCGCCTGATAAAGGGACTGGCGTACGCCGGCCTCTTCATTCATAAAAGTCGGGGCGCTTTGCATGCCCTCACGACACCCGGCCATGTGCCGGGTGTTTTTTTATCTGGCGATGGGGACGAGGCCTGATGGTTGGGGTTCTTCGCAAGGGGATGAAGGTCAGGGCAAACAGGGATGCTAGGTGCTTATCACGGCCTGTGTGCGGTGATATTCAAGAAGGTTGGTTAAGGCGAATTTGCTAACGAGAGAAGGGCGACGAACGGTTTTGGGGAGGGGGAACGGGGCGAGCGGTTGGGGCGTGCGCTAGGGGAAGAAGAGCATAAGCAGTTGGTTGGAATGCCCGAACAGGGCATATCGCAGCAATAAAAAAACCGGCTTGCGCCGGTTTTTTTATCTGTCTGCTCGAAGGCTGGCTTATTTGGCCAGAGACTCCGGCAGATCTTCGCGGATCTTGCCCAGCATCTCTTTCAGGACGCGCGGGTTGGCAACCACGATGTTGCCGGAGTTTTCGTAGTTGTGGCCACCAACGAAGTCGGTGACGATGGCGCCAGCTTCTTTTGCCAGCAGCTCACCGGCAGCGGTGTCCCAGGGTTTCAGGCCGATTTCCCAGAAACCGTCGACACGACCGGCAGCCACGTAGGCCAGATCCAGTGCGGCAGAGCCGGAGCGACGGATGTCGGCACATTCGATGAACATGCTCTGGAACATCTTCAGGTAAGGCTCGATGTGATGCTTCTGCTTGAACGGGAAACCGGTCGCCAGCACGGTGCCAGCCAGCTCTTTGGCCTTGCCGACACGAATGCGGTAGCCGTTCAGCTGGGCGCCGCTACCACGGGTAGCAGTAAACAGCTCGTCACGGATCGGATCGTAAACAACGGCTTGTTCAGTCTTGCCCTTGACGCGCAGGGCGATGGAGACGGCAAAGTGCGGAATGCCTTTGACCAGGTTGGTCGTGCCATCCAGTGGGTCAATGATCCATTGGTAGTCCGGATTGGTACCGGCAATCTCACCAGACTCTTCAGCAACAATGCTGTGCTCCGGGTAAGATTTTTTGATGGTGTGAATGATGGCCGCTTCGGCTTCACGGTCAACGTTGGTCACGAAGTCATTGCTGCCTTTTTGGATAGCCTCAATGTTCTCAGGCTGGGAGAAGGCTTTTACTACAACTTGACCGGCGTTGCGCGCAGCGCGCACGGCGATATTCAGCATCGGATGCATAGGTTCACCACTGGATGTTAAAGAACGGGGGATAAAAGGACGCGGTATGATACCAGTATTTTGTGCGATGGCAACTGTTATCCCCCTACGACCAATTGATTACCACTGCCAGATTTGACGGCTCCAATATAGACCAGATCTGCGCTAGTCTTATCCCAGCAGCCGGATACAGGCTGTCATGAGCATAGGGATGTGAACCATGAATTTGTCATTAGTGAGTCAGAACGTGTCAGCGGCCAGCGAGGGACTGTTGGCCATCTTGCGGTCATCACCCGAGTATGGTGATCACTTTGCCCACATCACCGTGACCCCCCTGGCCCAGTGGCAACCGGCCAAGACGGAGGCGGCGATCCTGCTGATCGACGGCGATGCGCCCTGGCAGGATGCCGGATTTGCCCGGGGAGAGGATGAGACGATCGGTTTGCCGGTCTTGCCGTTGCTGATCCGCAAGGGAGACAAGGAGCTGACGGTCTGCGGGCCGGATGTGCGTGACCCCCGTTTCTATTTTGTCTCAAACGGCATCGTGCTGGATGAGTCGGAGCTGGCCGAGCCTGCCTGCAGCCGGGTGCTGTTGCGCAAGCTGGAGTCCTACTTCCCGCTGCTTTCCCGCCTGATCATGCTGCGCCAGCGCAAGCCGGTTGCCATGATCAACTAATATCTACCATCGCCAGAGCGCACAAGCGGCGCACCGTGGCCTTGTTTGGCCTACGGTGCGCCGCTTTTTAATGGTATGGAGCCGGTCATTTGTTGCAAGATTAGGCGGCTATGGTGTTGCACCCTATTCCAACCGTGCAATCTGGCTATGACCAACAAGGAGTGAATCATGATCGACTTTTACACTGCCGCGACCCCCAATGGTTTCAAAGTGGCGATCGCCCTCGAAGAGCTGGGTTTGCCCTATCGGGTCATTCCCCTCGATTTGTCGGCACTGGATCAGAAGAAGCCCGAGTTTCTTGCCATCAATCCCAATGGCCGCATTCCGGCCATCGTCGATCGGGATAACGACGATTTCGCCGTATTTGAATCGGGCGCCATCCTCATTTATCTGGCGGAGAAAGCAGGCAAGTTGCTGCCCGCTGATCCCAAACGCCGCTCTCAGGCCATCCAGTGGTTGATGTTCCAGATGGGTGGGGTAGGGCCCATGATGGGGCAGGCCAACGTCTTCTATCGCTACTTCCCCGAGAAGATCCCCGCCGCTATCGAACGCTACCAGAAGGAGGGGCGCCGCCTGTTCGAGGTGCTCGACAGCCATCTGGCCCATCATGAATATCTGGCGGACGAGTACAGCATCGCCGACATTGCCACCTGGCCCTGGGTGCGTATTTATGACTGGAGTGGCATCTCCATCGAGGGATTGCCCCATCTGCAAGCCTGGATGGGTCGCATGGCAGAGAAACCTGCCTGCCAGAAGGGGATCACCATACCGCCACGCAAGGAGCAGCCCGATGAGCTGATCAAGCAGGCGCAGCAGATGGTAACACGTTGATTTTTAACTGCTGACGGGGCGTGTTGCCCCGTAATATTAGAAAAACTAAGGCAAGCCGATTATAAAGATTCGTTCGTTTTTTGTGAGCTGAATCACTATGATGCCCCCATACCACCAAGCGTCCTGTGCGGTGGCTTGGCGGGCTCCCCGCCTACTGTTTCCAACACTGTTTTTGATTGCATCACAGCCTCTGTGATCAGATTCCTCTGGGCCATTTTGTGCCAGAGGTGCGGCAGCATTTTTTCGATTTTTTTGGGACTGATATGGATCGGCACAGTTTTTATCCGTTGTTTTTATTGACCATTCTGATGGTCGCTGTGGGCCAGATGACCCAGACCCTTTATGTTCCCTCCATTCCCATGATGGCTGGGGACTTCAATGTGGCCTCGGGCCAGTTACAGGCGGTGATGGCCTGTTACCTGATCCCCTATGGCCTCTCCCAGTTTGTCTACGGGCCGCTGTCGGATCGCATCGGTCGTCGTCCGGTGCTGATCGTCGGCATGATGGTGTTTCTGGTGGGCACCCTGATCATTCAGGTCATCCCCCATTTTGCCGCCCTGCTGGTGGGTAGCTTTATTCAGGGGCTAGGTACCGGTGCCGGTGGCGCCATGAGCCGTACCGTGATGCGCGATCGCTACAATGGCGCCGAGCTCAACCGCGCCAATAGTCTGGTGAGCATGGGTGTGATCTTCTCCCCGCTGCTGGCACCGGTGCTGGGTGGCTGGCTGACCGAGCTGTTCAACTGGCGTGCCGGTTACTGGTTCCTGTTTGGTTTTGGTGCCGTAGCCACTCTGGCGATCATGGCCTGGTTTGGTGAGACTCTGCCTGCTGCTGCCCGTCAGCCACTGCGCGTCGGTGCTGCCTATCGCCATGTACTGGGCAACCCCAAGTTTCAGGGCAACTTGCTCTGCCTGATGGCGACCTTTGCGGGACTCGCGGTATTTGAAGCTGCGGCCGGTGTGCTGCTGGGCGATGTGCTGAAACTGAGCGCTCGTACCGTGAGCGTGCTGTTCGTGCTGCCGCTGCCCGGCTATCTGTTCGGGGCCTGGCTCTCTGCCAAGCTGAGCTTCCGTTTGACTCAGGGCAAGCTGATGCGTCTGGGGATCGCCTTTCTGGCGCTAGGCTCCCTCATCATTCTGGTGCCGGGGCTGTTCGGGGTGGTGAGTGCTGCCTCGCTGGTTGGTGGTGCGGCTGTCTACTTCATCGGTAGCGGTATTCTCTACCCGACCGCCACCTCCTGCGCCATCGAGCCCTTCCCGGGTCAGGCCGGCACCGCGGGGGCCATTCTCGGCGGGATGCAGAATCTGGGGGCGGGCGTGGTGACTCTGCTGGCCGCCGGTTTCCCGATGACTGGACAGGTGACCCTGGGGGCCATCATGACCCTGATGGTGCTGATCGTGGCGCTGAGCTTTGTCTGGTTGCGCCACCACGGCTCCCCCCACGAGCAGATGGCCATCTAAACGTGCTTGCCTGCTGCAAAACAAAGCCCGCCTTTTGGCGGGCTTTGTCGTTATGGCTGTGTCCGCTTCACACCTTGTCCCATCGGGTTCTCCATTTATTGGGGGGGGAAAGGTGTAAACCATATTCAGGACGGGACAGTTCGTTGATCATCAGGCAAAGAAAAAGCCCGTCACGCTGGTGACGGGCTTTTGCTGTTGGTACCCCGAGATGCCGTTGCCGGTTTGGGCCCTTGAACCGTCGGTTCAAGGCGGGGATCGGATCTGACCGCAGGCTTCTCGGTCGTGCCGAGCATGCGCAATAGCCAGAAGGCAGATCCCCTGTTTGGTATGAATATCGGCTCGGGGACTTGAACCGGCTGACAAACATCCCAGGGAATTTTAAAACGGTTTGCGATTAGGGCTGCTGCCCCTCTTCGCTGGAATCACCATATTGTCCGTGCTCGATCAGGGCCGCTTCGATGGTGCGCTGCAGCATCTTGATCCGCTTGTCCATGGTCTCAGAGTATTGGTGGTTCTTCTCTTTTTCAAGGCAGAGCTCATGACAGAAATTGAGCGCTGCCATGATAGCCAATTGCTCGTTGCTGGAGACTTTGGAGCGTTGACGCAGGTCGATCAACTTGTCGGTCAGCTGCTCGGCGGCCTGGCGCAGGGCATCCTGCTGTCCCAAGGGACAGGATACCTTGTAGGGACGTCCCAAAATGACGATTTCTACGGCCTCTGTGCTCATGCCTTCCTCAATACGGCGGAGCTGATTTCCGCCTTTATCCACGTGGACAACTGGGCGGGACTATATAGCGCAGATGCATAAGTTTCAAGGCCTTGCTGGCTCTGCAAGAGGGAGAATGCTAGGATCCTGACCATTAATTCTGCAAATTTGACTGAACTTTGAGCGGATCCTCGATGAGCAAAACGAACCCCCTTAAATATGCGGCAGTGGCCGACATCATGGAACAACATGAGCTGATGGCCAGCGCAGTAGAGGCCCATGGTGTGATCTGCGGTCTGGTGTGCGGCGGTGTGGCACTGGACGACAAGAGTTGGGTGCCCCATTTCAACGATCTGGTGAACGACGGTTTCGGCCTGCCGGCCCCGGTGCGCCAGGTGATGACCGATCTTTATCACAATGTAGTCGAGAGCTTGATGGCCCAGAAGGGCGTCGAGCTGCTGCTGCCAAGTGATGATGCCCCCCTCGACGAGCGCATCGATTCGCTGGTGGACTGGTCACAGGCATTTCTGGCCGGTTTTGGCGTGGTGCAGCAGGAGCTCTCCCGCGCGTCGGAAGAGCTGCAGGAGATGATCCAGGATATCGCCAGCATCACTCAGGTCTCCGCCGAGTTCGATCAGGAAGATGATGAGAACGAAGCCTCCTTCCTGGTGCTCTACGAACACGTCAAACTGGGGGTCATGATGGCCTTCGAAGAGTTTGGCAAGCGTCCCGATACCCCGAGCGCGCCGCCGACCCTTCATTGAGGCGCGGGTCAACGCGATCCTAACTGAATCTGCAAGAGCGCCTGATGGCGCTCTTTTTTATTCCCTTGTGGTGGCTAACCCTGTGAGGTGCAACCGGTTTTTTGCCGGTGACCTCGCATTCGGCCAGCGGCTTTGTGATAGCATGAGGCCACCTTTTTCACTTCTTCCTCTCTGCTTATGCCTCAATCTGATGTGCGACAGGTCGATGTCACCCTGGTCGGCGGTGGAATGAGCGGTGCCGTGCTGGCCCTCTCGCTGGCAGCCCTGCTTCGATCCGATGGCTCCCCCCTCGAGATCCTGCTGCTGGAGGCAAGCCTCCCCGAACAGCACACCCATTCAGGGTTCGACGCCCGCGCCATTGCGCTCTCGGCCGGTACCTGTGATGCGCTGTTGCGACGCGGACTCTGGCCGCTGTTTGCCCCCCATTGCGCCCCCATTACCCAGATTCATGTCTCGGATCGGGGCCACTTCGGTCAGGCTCGCCTGTCGGCTGCCGAATACGGTCTGCCTGCTCTGGGCCAAGTGATCGAGCTTGCAGCTGCCGGTCATGATCTGCAACGGGCGATGGCGGCCTCGCCCAATATCCGGGTATGTTGTCCGGCCCGGGTGAGCGAGATTGCGCCCGATGAGGAGAAGGTGACCCTCACCCTCGAGAGCGGTGAACAGATTGAAACCCGCCTGCTGGTGGCGGCAGACGGCGGCAACTCCTTTGTGCGTCAGTGCTTCAAGTTGCCGGTGACCCGCCACGACTTTGAGCAGCACGCCATCATCGCCACGGTCAAAACGGCGCAAGACCCTGAGGGACGCGCCTTCGAGCGTTTTACCGAAGGGGGGCCGCTGGCCCTGTTGCCGATGCAGGAGGGGCTCTCCTCGCTGGTGTGGAGCGTCGGGCAGCATGAGGTGGATGAGCTGACGGCCCTCGATGAGGCGGCGTTTCTTGCCCGTCTGCAGCAGGCCTTTGGCTGGCGGCTTGGTCGCTTCGAGCGATGTGGCGTGCGTCACGTCTATCCGCTCATTCTGACCGCCTGCGACTACCCGCTGGCCCAGCGCACCGTGCTGGTCGGTAATGCCGCCCACGCCCTGCACCCGATTGCCGGACAGGGCTTCAACCTCGGGATGCGGGATCTCGACCTGCTTACCGGCGCCGTAGCCAAGGCGTTGGCAGAGGGGGAGGATATCGGCAGCTGCAAGGTACTGAGTGGCTACTGGCAGCAGCGTCAGCGCGATCAGGAGCAGACCGTCTGGCTCACCTCTTCGCTGGCCCAGCTCTTCTCCAATGGTCACGATCCGCTGGTGGCGGGGCGCAATCTGGCGCTCACCCTGATGGGGCGATTCCCGTGCCTCAAGGCGCCGCTTGCCTCGCGCACCTTGGGCTTTGTCGCTGATGTGTGCGGCAACTAGCCTGCACTTGTTGAGTGGAACCTGTTGACCACCATTCGTTGATCAAAACCTATTGAATAAAGAGGTGATGCTTGCGGGCGTCCCCTCGCTGGCCAGCCGGTCAGCCCTGAAAGGATGAGATGATGCAGATGCAAAATGTGGATGTGGTGATTGTCGGTGGCGGCATGGTGGGGCTGGGGCTCGCTGCGGCCTTGAAACATAGCGCCCTCAAGGTACTGGTGGTGGAGGGGCAACTGCCCGACCCGCAGCTGGGGGAGGTGGCCGATAATCGGGTCAGCGCCCTGAGTCTGGCCAGCCAGCAGATCCTGCGCCATGTCGGCGCCTGGGACGGCATTGAAGCGCGCCGCCTGCAGGCCTATGACAAGATGGCGGTGTGGGAGCAGGACAGTTTCGGCCATATCGACTTCGATGCCGCCAGCCTGCGTCAGGCCAACCTCGGCCACATCGTCGAGAATCGGGTGATCCAGCTGGCGCTGCTTGAGGCGATTGAAGGCGTCAGTAATATCCAGTTGCTGACCCCCGCCAGAGCCAAGAGCCTGCAGAGCGGCCCGGCGGGCGCCATGCTGCTCCTTGAAGATGGTCAGGCCATCTCGGCCAAACTGGTGGTGGCTGCCGATGGCGCTCACTCCTGGGTACGCCGTCAGGCTGATATCCCGCTCACCAGCTGGGATTATGGCCACCACGCGCTGGTGGCGACGGTGCGCTGCGCCGAACCCCATGAAGCTGTTGCTCGCCAGATCTTCACCCCGGATGGCCCGCTCGCCTTTTTGCCGCTGTGGCAGGAGAACCTCTGTTCCATCGTCTGGTCGCTGCCTGCGGCCCGCGCCGAGGCGCTCTGCGCCTGCGATGACGAGCAGTTCAATCGCCAGCTTACCGCCGCCTTCGATGCCCGGCTCGGTCTATGCAAGGTGGAGGGGCCGCGCAGCGCCATTCCGCTCACTGCCCGCTATGCCCGCGACTTTGCTCGCGAGCGGTTGGTGCTGGTGGGAGATGCCGCCCACACCATCCACCCCCTGGCGGGGCAGGGGGTCAACCTTGGCCTGCTGGATGCTGCCGCGCTGGCGGAGCAGATCTTGCAAAATCATGCCGCGGGTGAGGATATCGGCCTGCTCGACAACCTGCGCAGCTACGAGCGCTGGCGCAAGAGCGAGGCGGCTCGCATGCTCGCTGCAATGGAGGGGCTCAAGCGGCTGTTCAGCGGGGCCAACCCGCTCAAGAAGCTGGTGCGGGGCGTGGGGTTGCGCGCGGCCAATCTGCTGACGCCGTTCAAGGAGGGGGTGATCCGCGTTGCCATGGGGCTGGAGGGCGAGTTGCCCGCATTGGCCCGTCCTGACTGGGTCGTTGCGGCGACCAAGGGCTGTGCCATGCAGGCCAAGGGTGAAAAAAACTAATATTACTCGCCTTTTTTGACAACAAAAGTAATCCGACAAGGCTGATGACCCGTTCTGGGTGTCAGCCTTTAATTTTGCTCTGGAGCGAAACGTTTTTCTGCAAATTGTGACGAAACGGTAAAAATCAAAATTTAATCTCGCCTGAGTCGGCTTATGGCTGTTTTTATCACTGCATTTATCTTAGTGTCTGGAGTCAGTTTTACAGGAGGGGATTAGTTTTTTTTGAGCGGCACGCTCGCCTGCTTATCATATAATCCGCTCCGTTCAAGGAATCCCTCTTGCCTGGCAAGGGCAGGAGCGAGCACACACTTTTGGATCCGGTCGCTTTTTGCTGCACGCGGTGCAGTCAGTGCGGTGGCGCGGGTCGCAAGGGTGGTCGCTAAAGCGAAAAGGCTTTTTGCTAAGGAAAGAATGCGATGATCCAGACTACTGTACTGCATCCCAAACACCTGGAAGCCGGCGCCAAGATGGTGGACTTCCACGGTTGGGAAATGCCCATCAACTACGGCTCCCAGCTGGAAGAGCACCACGCGGTGCGCAGCGATGCCGGTATGTTCGATGTCTCCCACATGACCATCGTCGATTTGACCGGCGAACGGGTCAAAGCCTTTCTGCAACACCTGCTGGCCAACGACGTGGCCAAACTCACTGTCCCCGGCAAGGCCCTCTACAGCGGCATGCTCAATCCGGAAGGCGGCGTGATCGATGACCTTATCACCTATTACCTGACCGATACCTTCTACCGACTGGTGGTCAACTCCGCTACCCGCGAGAAGGATCTGGCCTGGATCCGCCATCACGCCATCGATTTCGATATCACAGTCACCGAGCGTCCCGAGCTCGCAATGATTGCGGTGCAGGGCCCCAACGCCAAGGTCAAAGCCGCAGCCGTGCTGAGCGCCGCCCAGCGTACCGCCGTTGTGGGGATGAAACCCTTCTTCGGCGTGCAGGCTGGCGATCTCTTTATCGCCACCACCGGCTACACCGGCGAGGATGGTTATGAAATCGTGGTGCCGCAAGAGAAAGCCTGCGAGCTGTGGCAGGCACTGCTGGATAACGGCGTGGCCCCCTGCGGCCTCGGTGCCCGCGATACCCTGCGCCTCGAAGCGGGGATGAACCTCTACGGTCAGGATATGGACGAGTCAATCTCTCCACTCGCCGCCAACATGGCCTGGACCATCGCCTGGGAGCCGAGCGATCGCAATTTCATCGGCCGTGACGTGCTGGAAGCGCAGAAAGCGGCGGGCAACCAGCCCAAGCTGGTGGGTCTGGTGATGGAGGAGAAAGGGGTGCTGCGTGCCGGTATGCCCGTTACCTTCACTGCGGCAAACGGTGAGAAGCGGGAAGGTGTGATCACCTCCGGCTCTTTCTCCCCCACCCTGGGCTACAGTATTGCCCTGGCACGGGTGCCCCGCGATATCGGTGAATTGGCCGAGGTGGAGATCCGCAAAAAGCTGGTCACCGTGAAGGTCACCAAGCCCGCTTTCGTCCGTAACGGCCAGAAGCTGGTTTAATACCGTTTTGGGGGAGGGCAGTGCCTCCCCCATCCCTTTTCATATTCGTTTTTAAACGCGACTCAAAGATCAAAGGAAGCACAAATGAGCCATATCCCGAGCGAACTGAAATATGCCACTTCCCACGAGTGGATCCGTGTTGAAGCCAACGGCGAGGCCGTGGTCGGTATCACCGAGCACGCCCAGGAGCTGCTGGGTGACATGGTGTTTGTCGAGCTGCCGGAAGTGGGCAAGCAGGTCAGTGCCGGTGACGACTGCGCCGTGGCCGAGTCGGTCAAGGCGGCCTCCGATATCTACAGCCCGGTGAGCGGCGAGATCATCGCCGTCAACGAAGAGCTGGAAGGGAGCCCCGAGCTGGTCAACTCCGACCCCTACAGCGCTGGCTGGCTGTTCCGCATCAAGCTCGATGACGAGAGCGAGCTGGCCAACCTGCTGGATGCCGAAGGCTACCAGAACGTGGTGGACGAAGAGTAATGCCCCCGGGCCCTGCCAACACAGCAGGGCCCCTTTGTATGACCGCCAGCCGGGCAAGCACCGGCCGGTGGAAGGGTGAAGTCGCCCGCGTCTGTCGTTTACCAGCCTGCTCTTGCCAGGGTAAACGGGCCGGTCCGCAACAAGGCGATCCCCTCTTGATGCTGCCGCAGCATCCGGTGCCGCACCTTGTCTGCGGGACCCAGAACATGAGTGGAGTCGGTATCAGCCGACCATCAGGAACATCAGGTCTTGGTTATCAGGATGTCATGCCAGGACTTATTTATCAGGAAATAGGGAAATGACCCAGTCACTGTTTGAACTCGAGCAAAAAACCGATTTTGTCCGCCGCCATATCGGCCCGGGCGAGGAAGAGCTGCGCCAGCTGTTGGCGACCGTCGGGGCCGAAAGCCTGGACGATTTGATTGAACAGACCGTGCCTGCCGCCATTCGCCTGCCGGGCCCGCTCGGCATCGGTGCCGGCATGACCGAGGTGGAGGCGCTGGCCAAGCTCAAGGGCTATGCCGCTCAGAACAAGATTGCCAAGAGCTATATCGGCATGGGTTATCACGATACCCATGTGCCCCACGTCATTTTGCGCAATGTGCTGGAAAATCCGGGTTGGTATACCGCCTACACCCCCTATCAGCCCGAGCTGGCACAGGGCCGTCTCGAAGCCCTGCTCAACTTCCAGCAGCTGACGCTGGATCTGACCGGCATGGATCTGGCAAGCGCCTCCCTGCTGGATGAAGCGACTGCCGCTGCCGAGGCGATGGCGCTGGCCAAGCGGATGGCCAAGTCCAAATCCAACCTCTTCTTCGTGGCCGATGATGTGCACCCGCAGGTGATCGACGTGGTCAAGGAGCGTGCGGTTCACTTTGGTTTCGACGTGGCGGTTGGCGCCGCGAGCGATGCAGTGAGCGAAGAGGTGTTCGGTGCCCTGTTCCAGTACCCCACCACCACCGGTGAAGTGAAAGATCTGCGCGCCCTGATTGCCGCGGTACAGGCCCAGAAAGGGCTGGCCTGCGTCAGCGCCGACTTGCTCTCCCTGTTGCTGCTCAAATCCCCGGGCGAGCTGGGCGCCGACGTGGTGTTGGGCTCCGCCCAGCGCTTTGGTGTGCCCATGGGTTACGGTGGCCCCCACGCCGCCTTCTTCGCCACCCGCGATGCCTACAAACGTTCCATGCCGGGCCGCATCATCGGTGTCTCCAAGGATGCCCGTGGCAAGGCCGCGCTGCGCATGGCGATGCAGACCCGCGAGCAGCACATCCGCCGCGAGAAAGCGAATTCCAACATCTGTACCGCTCAGGTGCTGCTGGCCAACATGGCGAGCTTCTACGCCGTCTACCACGGCCCGGTAGGGCTGAAAACCATCGCCTCCCGCGTGCACCGTCTCACCACCATTCTGGCGCTCGGCCTCAAGGCCAAGGGGGTGGCCCTCAAGCATGCCAGCTGGTTTGATACCCTGACCGTGCAAACTGCTGACAAGGCCGCGCTGATTGCCAAGGCCGAGGGGCTCGGCATCAACCTGCGTGCAGACCTAAATGGTGCGGTAGGTGTGTCGCTGTCTGAAACCACCACCCGCGCTGATGTGGCCGAGCTGTTCGATCTCTTCCTCGGTCAAGGCCATGGACTGGATATCGAGGCCCTCGACAAGGCGGCTCAGACCCATCACGCCATCCCGCAGGATCTGCTGCGCACCGATGCCGTGCTGACCCACGAGGTGTTCAACAAGTACCACTCCGAAACCGAGATGCTGCGTTATATCCACCGTCTCGAAGCCAAGGATCTGGCGCTCAACTACGCCATGATCTCCTTGGGCTCCTGCACCATGAAGCTCAACGCCACTGCCGAGATGATCCCGGTGACCTGGCCCGAGTTCGGCAAACTGCACCCGTTCGCCCCGCTGGCGCAGGCCAAGGGCTACCAGCTACTGCTGGCCGACCTCGAAAACTGGCTGGTGAAGGTGACCGGTTACGATGCGGTCTGCATGCAGCCCAACTCCGGGGCGCAGGGTGAGTACGCTGGTCTCTTGGCCATCAAGAAGTACCACGAATCCCGCGGCGAGGGGCATCGCGACATCTGCCTCATTCCGGCTTCTGCCCATGGTACCAACCCGGCCTCTGCCCAGATGGCGGGGCTCAAGGTGATCGTCACCGCCTGTGACAAGTCCGGCAACGTGGATCTCGATGATCTGCGCGCCAAGGCGGCCGAGGCGGGGGATCAACTCTCCTGTCTGATGGTGACCTACCCCTCTACCCACGGGGTGTATGAGGAGACCATCAAGGAGGTGTGCGACATCGTTCACCAGCACGGTGGTCAGGTCTATCTGGACGGCGCCAACATGAATGCGCAAGTCGGGTTGACGGCGCCGGGCTTTATCGGCGCGGACGTCTCTCACCTCAACCTGCACAAGACCTTCGCCATTCCTCACGGTGGTGGCGGCCCGGGCATGGGCCCCATCGGCGTGAAGAAACATCTGGCACCGTTCGTGGCCGGTCACGCCGTGGTCAAGACCGACAAGGAGAGCCGTGATAACGGCGCCGTGTCGGCTGCACCGTTCGGTTCGGCCAGCATCCTGCCCATCAGCTGGATGTATATCGCCATGCTGGGTGACGAAGGACTGAAGAGATCCACTCAGGTCGCCATCCTCAACGCCAACTATCTGGCCAAGAAGCTGGGTGAATCCTTCCCGGTGCTCTATTCCGGCCGAAACGGTCGGGTGGCCCACGAGTGCATTCTTGATATCCGCCCGCTTAAAGAAGCCTCAGGCATCAGCGAGATGGATGTGGCCAAGCGGCTGATGGACTACGGCTTCCACGCACCGACCATGAGCTTCCCGGTGGCGGGCACCCTGATGGTCGAGCCGACCGAGTCGGAATCCAAGCGCGAACTGGATCGCTTCGTCGAGGCGATGACGTCCATCCGCGTCGAGATTGCCAAGGTGCAGGAGGGGCAGTGGAGCCTGACCGACAACCCGCTGGTCCATGCGCCGCACACCCAGGATGACGTTATGGATGCAGAGTGGTCCCGTGGCTACAGCCGCGCCGAGGCGGTCTTCCCGTCCGACGCTGTGCGCGCCGCCAAACTGTGGCCCTCTGTGAACCGCATCGACGACGTCTACGGCGATCGCAACCTGTTCTGCTCCTGCATTCCGACCGAGGATTACGCCAAGTAAGTAGCGTCCAGGAGCAACAGTTAAGCCGTATAAACAACAGGGCCACCCAGACGGGTGGCCCTTCGTTTACATGGACTTTATCTGCATGCTGCTATCCGAATGTCCGGCTTAGGTCCTTGAGCTGGCTCGCTTTGCTCTGCAAGTTGGCACTGGTTTTACTGACCTGATCGATTTTGAGGCTGTTATCGTGAGAAAGTGAGGATATCTGATTGATATTACGACAGATCTCCTCGATCACCGCTTGCTGCTGGGTCGCTGCAGCGGAAACTTGATTGGAAAAATCAGAGACCTTGTCTATTTCGATCACGACCTGATTCAGGTTGCCGGTGCTTGCCCGAGTGGTTGCGAGGCAATCATTGGTTCTGGTCACATTGAGATGCATCATCTCTTTCCATCCCCCGAGGGTTTGCTGGATATGACCAATGCTGCTCTGGATCTGCTCTGTTGCTCTATGGGTTCTGGTCGACAGGCTGCGTACCTCGTCAGCCACCACTGCAAAGCCGCGTCCCTGATCGCCCGCCCGCGCTGCTTCAATGGAGGCATTGAGTGCCAGCAGGTTGGTTTGATCCGCAATCCCGCGAATTTCACTCATGATGCTGCCGATCCGTTCGGACTCGCTTGCCAGCTCGACGGCTGACTGGAAGGCCTGCTCTGCCTGGGTAGCCAGTGCCGACATCTCTTCTCCCGCATCGGAAAGCTGATTGCTGGTGGTGATGCAATGGTTGCGCGCCTCTTCTATCTGCTGGTTGCTGTCCTGAATATTGCGGCTGATCTCTTCGGCAGCTGATGCCATCTGGGTAACTGCGGTGGCGACTTGCTGAATTTGCATATCCTGTGAGGAGATATCCCTGCTGGCCAGTGCGGCCGAACCACTCAAATTGTTGGCCATGGCATTGAGCGAGAGTGTGGTGTCATCGACTCTTCCCAGCACGGTACGGATTCTGGCTTGCCAGAGCTTGATATGGAAATCGGCAATGCTGTGGGGGGCATCCCCCGAGAAGATCAGGCGGCTGATGCTGTCGTAGTCCTGCTCAAGCTGTTGCAAGAATCGCGGTGTGAGGAAGAGCGCATTACGGTTGAACCAGAGGGTGGCCAATAGGGGAATGATGATCCAGAGCGCCTGCAGTGGTGTGAGCAGCCAGAGCGCGCTAATCACGCTGAGCAGCAGCAGGGGTATGGTCATGATGGCCGGAGTGAGCAGGCGCTGCCCCATGTGAATGGCGGAGCCGGTTTCGCGTGCCTTAAGGGTTTTGTACATCTTGTTGGCACGCGCTTTGTGCTCTGCGGAGGGTCGGCAACGAACGGATTGGTAACCCACCATCTTGCCATCTTCATAGATCGGGGTGACATAGGCATCAACCCAGTAATAGCTACCATCTTTGCAGCGGTTTTTGACTATGCCCCGCCACGGCTTGCCCGCTTTTAGATGGGCCCAGAGATCGGCGAATGCCGCCTTGGGCATGTCTGGGTGGCGTACCAGGTTGTGATGTTGTCCCAGCATCTCTTCAAGGCTATAGCCTGCCACCTGACAAAACGCCGGATTGGCGTAGGTGATGTCTCCTTTGAGATCGGTGGTCGATACCAACTGGACGTTGTCGGTAAATTCAACTTCGGTATCTGTAGTGTGAGGTGTGTTGGTTACCATGATCAGGCTCCGGTTTTACCATAACGGAATGCATCGTCTGAGTATGGCAGAGGCTGCTCATTTTATTGTGTTGTTGCTCATTAACTGTTCTGCGCCTAGCAGGGGCATCTACACATCTTCCATCGCAACGGTTTGGCGGGGGACGCAAGCCAAGTAACATCGCATGAGTTATAGCCACGCAGCGATACAGGTAAGGCAATTAAGTTGGGGGCGATTTTATGGAATTATGACGGCACCCTGGTCAATTCGGTGCCGCAGAATATCGATATCGCCAAGCAGATCCTGGCTGAGGTCGCCCCCCATCTGACCGGCGATCAGTTACCTCGTTATCTGCGCAGCGAAGCGGAGTATCACCACGCCAATCACGCCGCCAAGAACTGGCAGGCGCTCGATATGGATTAGTACGGCCTGTCGCGGGACGAGCCTAGTGCAGGCTGGCAGTCAGTGAGCCAAACATCAGGAGAGACAGGGACTTAGGTGCATTTTTTAGGAGCTGGAGGTGGTGATTGACCATTTCTCTGCCATTTCCCATGGCATTTGTTCGAAAAACGCCTAAAAAACCTTCTCCGGGTGCTTGAACTGCATGGCGTGAACAGCCGGTTCAAGGCTGTGGTCGGCTATGATGACGTGCCCGGACTGCAGCAAAAACCTCATCCTTTCGGTGGCCTCAAATGTCTGGAGTCTATCTTCGGCCCAGCCTGGTGCCAGTCGCTGATCTATATCGGTGACCATGAAGCGGATGTGCAGTTTGCCCGTCATTTGCAAGGGGCGCTTGGCGAGCAGAGCCGCGCGACCCCGGAGCGCTGGGAACACCAACCCGACCATATCGTCTGTGACGTCGAGGATCTGCTCACCATCGTCGGGCAATATCTGTAACGCCGGTTGCAGATTGTCATACAGAACATGCAAAACGCCGATCTGTTGATCGGCGTTTTGTCTATGTGAAGCCTGATGGTTTCACACTCAGCTGGCTTAACACTCTGCCTGCTTAAAAATGGGTGGTTTAAAACAGCAGTTGCGTCAGGTAGCCCATCAGGATCGCCATGCCGAGGATCACGGTAAGGAAGGACGCAATCATCGGGGTTCTGAACATGGATTTGAGCAGGATCACCTCGGTTAGACTGGCACCGGCACTGCCGATGATCAGCGCCATGACGGCGCCCATCCCCATCCCTTTGCCCAGCAGTACCGACGCTAGAGGGATCACGGCCTCGGCACGGATGTAGAGCGGGATCCCGACGATGGCGCTGAAAGGGATGGCCAGCGGGTTGTCGGCACCAGCATGGGCGGCGATCCACTCGGCCGGAATAAAACCGTAAATAAACGAGCCGATGAGCACCCCCAGCAGCAGGAAGGGCAATACCGCTTTGAACTGCTGCCAGGCATCGAGGCGAGCTTTGACCCAGGCGGTGGGGAGCTGTGGCGCACGAGTCAGGGTTGCCGTGCCATCGCCGCAGCAGGAGAGGGTGGCCTGTTCTGCCATCTCTGGTTGCGGTGCCGGGCAGCACGCTGCCCCGTTGAGGGGTTTGATTGCACGAATGGCGCTGCGTTGGTTGTCACTGCAATGTGCTTGAGTGGTGGCGCGGGTCGCCGGGCCACAGCCGCTACCGCAAGAGGGGGTGGCCTCTTTGGGGTCGATGACATGGCGCTCGAACCCGAGCCTGTCGAGCAGCATGCTCGCCATGACGGAGACGCTGGCAGCGATCACGGCGTAGAGCAGGGTCACTTTCCAGCCAAAGGTGGCCCACATCAAGCCGACGATGATGGGGTTCAGCAGTGGCGAGATAAACAGGAAGGTGAGGGTGGGGCCAAAGCCAGCCTTGGCCGAGAGCAGCCCTCTCAGCATGGGGATGGTGGAGCAGCTGCAAAAGGGGGTGACGGCGCCGAGCAGGGCAGAGAGCAGATAGCCCTTGCCGTGGCGGGCCCCCAGCATCCGCTGGATCTTCTCGTCGGGGATCTTCTGACGGATCAGGCTGACCCCGGCGCTAATGACCAGAAACAGCACCGACAGCTCGACAGCCAGAAACAGGAACATCTGGGCTGCATCGGTCAGCATGGTTAACCACTCATTCATTGTCTTATCCTCACTTGGTTTCTATATTTCCAAAATAATCGAAATTAATGGTCGGTCAAGATATTTCTGGTATTATCGAAATATCAAATTCGTGGAGGGCGCAGAGATGCAACTGGAAGAGGTCGCCAAGGCATTGAAAGAGCTGGGTCATCCGACCCGACTGTTTATCTTCAAGCATCTGGTCAAGGCGGGAGAGCAGGGGTTGCCGGTGGGGGAGCTGCAAAAGCAGCTGGTGATCCCCGCTTCCACCCTCAGCCACCATATCGCGGCGCTGGTCTCGGTGGGGCTGGTGAAGCAAAACCGGGAGAGTCGCACCCTGCTGTGCGTCTCTCAATACGCGGTGCTGGAGGAGATCATCGCCTTTTTCCGCGATGAGTGTTGCGTCAACAGCCCGGAGCATCGGCAAGATCAAAGGCAAGAGCTGCCTTCCTGAGGGCTATGGCTGCTAGTAGTGCTGCGCGTAATAAAAAAACGCCGATCATGCGATCGGCGTTTTGCATTGTTTTTCTCAACTGCGTGCATTAACCCAGATTGGCTGCAACCTTGCTTTGAGCTTGTCCCTTGCGCTTGATGACAAAGCCAATGCCCAGTACCACCAGCCAGGCGGGGATAAGTTCGACCGAGATGCGGAAATCGGGGGTCATATACATGATCACCAGAATACCGGCCATGAACGCGAGGCAGAGATAGTTGCCTAAGGGGTACCAGAACGCCTTGAACTTGGGCTGGACACCCTCTGCGACCTTGGCCTTGCGGAACTTGAGGTGCGCGAGGCTGATCATCGCCCAGTTGATCACCAGTGCGGAGACCACCAGCGCCATCAGCAGGCCGAACGCCTTGCCCGGCATCAGGTAGTTGATCAGCACGCAGAGCAGGGTGGCGATGGCCGAGACCGAGAGGGCAACCAGTGGCACGCCGCTCTTGTTGGTCTTGAGCAGGGCTTTCGGGCCGTTGCCCTGTTTGGCCAGCCCGAACAGCATCCGGCTGTTGCAGTAGACGCAGCTGTTGTAGACCGACAGTGCTGCCGTCAGTACCACGATGTTGAGTACGGTGGCGACGAGATTGCTGTCCAGAGCGTGGAAAATCATCACGAACGGGCTGCCGCCTTCCACCACTTTACCCCAGGGATAGAGGGACATCAGGATAGCCAGGGCGCCGATGTAGAAGATGAGGATGCGGTAGATCACCTGATTGGTGGCCTTGGGAATGCTCTTCTCGGGGTTGTCCGCTTCCGCGGCGGTAATGCCCACCAGCTCCAGACCGCCGAAGGAGAACATGATCACCGCCATCGCCATCACCAGACCGCTGATGCCGTTGGGGAAGAAGCCGCCCTGAGCCCACAGGTTGGTGACGCTGGCCTCGGGTCCGCCGGCACCGGAGAGGAGCAGATAGCCGCCAAAGCCAATCATGCCGATGATGGCAACCACCTTGATGATGGCGAACCAGAACTCCATCTCGCCAAACGCTTTGACGTTGGAGAGGTTGATGGCGTTGATCAGCACGAAGAAGAAGGCGGCCGACATCCAGGTCGGGATCTCGGGCCACCAGTATTGGACATAAATGCCCACTGCGGTTAACTCGGCCATGCTCACCAGCACGTAGAGCACCCAGTAGTTCCAGCCGGATGCAAAACCGGCAAACTCGCCCCAGTATTTGTAGGCAAAGTGGCTGAATGAACCGGCTACCGGCTCTTCCACCACCATTTCACCGAGCTGGCGCATGATCAGGAAGGCGATAAAGCCGCCGATGGCATACCCCAGCAGGACCGAGGGGCCTGCCATCTTGATGGTTTGGGCAATGCCCAGAAAGAGGCCGGTGCCGATGGCGCCGCCTAAAGCAATCAACTGAATGTGGCGGTTTTTAAGGCCGCGCTTCAGCTCCTCACCGTCTTGTTTCAAATCCATGGGTCTGTCCTTACGTCTCTGTTGTCTCTGGTCGGTGTTGGGCTCATCCTGAGCAGGCCGCAGTGCGTAGCCAAAACCTGACGAAATCTGTATTTATTTCGTTACGCCATGCCGTTTTCAATTTTTAGTGTTGGCTGGCAACCGAAGCAGAATAGTGATAATCCGCCATGAATGCACCTATTTTCCATCTCGAATGGCCGTATTTTGTACCAATGGCAGCTTTTTCATGATCTGAAGAGGCACGTTGGTAGTTTTTGGTTGATGTTTGTGCAATCGAATTCTGTTTTGTTGACATTTTGTCTTGTTGGTGTGCTTTTGTTGTGCCGAGCCACAAATGGATGCAAATGATGCCAAACAAGCGGGAGTGCAAGGAAGAGTGCAGGGAGTTGGAGCACAGGGAACGCGAAAGCGTGCTGCAACAAGGGGTTGCCCGGAGTGTGCTGGTGGCGCTCTGGTTAGGGATTGCCGCCAGTCCGCTGTTGTTGCTGGTGGCCGCGATTATGTTGCTGGGTTGGCTGTTACTCGGTGATCAGGAGTTGCTGCACTACTGGCAGCCGCTGTTGCTGGTTGGTGGGGTAACGGGGGCGCTCGTTGGCGGCTGGTTGGCGGAGCGGGTTCGCCTGCGCCACGGTTTGCTGGCCTTCTATGCCCGGTTGATGAACAACCCTGAGCTCAATCGTTAGTGAACGCTGGCTGTTTGCCGAGCGCAGCAGAACGGAATCGAATAGCGGCTAACTGGCAGCGGGTGACAAGGGCACAACGCCAAGGTCGACAAGAAGAGGGACAAGTATTTGTGGTGCTTATCCCTTTTTATCCATGCTTTTCACTGCCATCTATGTGAATTGCAGTTCGCCACAGCTGACTTTCGCCGCGACACTGTAATTTTTATCTTTTGTTGATGCCGATAGCTGTCAAGCTGGCTTAACAGAGCTGGCGGCGCAGACCGGTTGCCTCGAGAACCTTGGCGCTGATCTCCTCCACCGAGTGGGAGCTGGTATCCAGGAAGCGGATCGCCTCCTGGCGAAACAGTCGCTCCACGCAGGCCAGCTCCTGCTCGCACTGTTCGATGGAGGAGTAGCGGCTGTTGGCACGGCGCTGGTTACGGATCTCGTGCAGCCGCTGCGGCGCTATGGTGAGGCCAAACAGCTTGTGACGGTTGGCCTTGAGGGGGGCGGGCAGCTCCAGCATCCCCATGTCCTGCTCGATAAAGGGGTAGTTGGCGGCGCGAATGCCAAACTGCAGCGCCAGATAGAGGCTGGTGGGGGTCTTGCCGCAGCGGGAGACCCCGATCAGGATGATGTCCGCCTCATCGTACTCCCTGGTGGTGATGCCATCGTCGTTGGCAAGTGCGAAGTTGACCGCCTCGATGCGATCGTCATAGAGCTTGCGGTTCTCCATGCCGTGGGTGCGGTGGAGGCGGGGCTCGGCTTTGACCCCCAGCTCCTGCTCCAGCGGGCTGACGAAGGTATTGAGAAAGTCGTGGCCGCACGCCTCCGATTTCAGTACCTCTTCCCGTACCAGCGGGTCGACGATGGTGTGAAACAGAATGGGGCGTACCCCGGTCTGGCGAAACTGCTCGTCGATCCGCATCCGTACCTGACGGGCTTTCTCCAGTGTCTCCACAAAGGGGATAGTGATCTGCTCGAAGGCCAGCGGAAACTGACTCAGTACCGCGTGGCCGAACACTTCGGCGGTGATGGCGGTTCCGTCTGAAACATAAAATACGGTGTGCACGTAGGGCTCCTGTGATACCGCGGGTGGGGTCGCATGGGGTAAGGGGTGAGAAGTATCTCCCGAAACCATATCAGTTTTGTCAACCAGTCTGCTGTGCCCAAGTTGTGAAGTGGCTTGCAAACCTGAATCGTTATCTTTTTGTGTCGCCATTGTAGAATGTTCCGGTCATTCGACCATCCCCAATGCTTGCTCGGGGATTTTTTTGAAAACCAATAGAAAACGTTTTCATGGTCGTTGGCAACAGAAGAAACAGACAATAACGCACCTGACTTACCCATAACCTCATCGATTAAATCGGGCGCACGAGGTGCTATGGCATCGGTGCCCACCAACCTGGAGACATCCAAGTGCAACAGTACGTGCTCTGGTACGAACAACTCGGAATGCAGGACGTAGAACGAGTTGGCGGCAAGAACGCATCCCTTGGCGAGATGATCAGCAACCTCTCTGGCGCCGGCGTATCCGTGCCGGGGGGCTTTGCCACCACCGCCTTTGCGTTTCACGAGTTTCTGGAGTCAAGCGGCCTCAACGGCAAGATCCACCATCTTCTCGACAATCTGGACGTGGACGATATCGCCGCCCTCAACCGGGCCGGTCAGCAGATCCGCGACTGGGTGATCGAAGCCCCGTTCCAGCCCGAGCTGGAGCAGGCGATCCGGGTTGCCTATGAAAAGTTGAGTGCAGGAGTCGAGGCCTCGTTTGCGGTGCGATCCTCCGCCACCGCCGAGGATATGCCGGACGCCTCCTTTGCCGGTCAGCAGGAGACCTTCCTCAACGTACGTGGCATTGATGCCGTCATGACGGCGGTCAAGCATGTGTTTGCTTCCCTGTTCAACGATCGCGCCATCTCCTATCGGGTGCATCAGGGCTATGACCACAAGGGCGTTGCCCTCTCGGCCGGGGTGCAGCGGATGGTGCGTTCCGATCTCGCCGCCTCCGGCGTCATGTTTACTCTGGATACCGAGTCCGGCTTCAACGACGTGGTTTTTATCACCGGGGCCCATGGTCTTGGCGAGATGGTGGTGCAAGGGGCGGTCAACCCGGACGAGTTCTATGTGCACAAGCCGACCCTCAAGGGGGGGCGCCCGGCGGTGGTGCGCAAGACCCTCGGCTCCAAGCTTATCAAGATGACCTATTCGGACGATGCCGGTCACGGCCGTCAGGTGAAGATTGTCGACACCGATGAGGCCGAGCGCAGCCGCTTCTGCATCACAGATGAGGAGGTGATGGCGCTGGCGAAACAGGCCCTTATCATCGAGCAGCACTATGGCCGCCCGATGGATATCGAGTGGGCTAAGGATGGTCAGGATGGCCAGCTCTATATCGTGCAGGCTCGCCCGGAAACCGTGCGCAGCCGTCAGGAGGCCAACACCCTCGAGCGTTTTGCACTCAAGCAAGCGGGTAAGGTGTTGATCGAGGGGCGTGCCATCGGCCACAAGATTGGCGCGGGCCCGGCGCGGGTCATCTCCTCCATCAGCCAGATGGACGAGGTGCAACCCGGCGACGTGCTGGTGACTGATATGACCGATCCGGACTGGGAGCCCATCATGAAGCGGGCCTCCGCCATCGTCACCAACCGTGGCGGCCGCACCTGCCATGCTGCCATTATCGCCCGCGAGCTGGGCATTCCGGCAGTGGTGGGCTGTGGCAACGCCACCGACCATATTCAGCCGGGCCAGCGGATCACCGTCTCCTGCGCGGAAGGGGATACCGGTTTTATCTATGACGGCGAGCTGGACTTCGATGTGGCAGTGACCGAGGTGGGCAATATGCCACGCCTGCCCATCAAGATCATGATGAACGTCGGCAACCCGGACAGGGCGTTCGACTTTGCCCAGTTGCCTAATGCTGGCGTAGGACTGGCACGCCTTGAATTCATCATCAACCGGATGATCGGCGTGCACCCCAAGGCCTTGCTGGAGTTTGACCAGCAAACCCCAGAGCTGCAGGCCACCATCGGCAAGATGATCGCCGGTTACGACAGCCCGCGGGAGTTCTATGTGGCCAAGCTGACCGAGGGGATCGCCACTCTGGGGGCCGCCTTCTGGCCGGAGCGGGTGATCGTGCGGATGTCGGACTTCAAGTCCAACGAGTACGCCAATCTGGTGGGCGGTCGTGGCTACGAGCCCCACGAGGAGAACCCGATGATCGGTTTTCGTGGCGCATCCCGCTACATCGCCGACAGCTTCCGCCCCTGCTTTGCCCTCGAGTGCGAGGCGATCAAGCGGGTGCGCGATGTGATGGGATTGACCAACGTCGAGGTGATGATCCCCTTCGTGCGCACCGTGGGCGAGGCGGAGCAGGTGATCGACATCCTGGCCGAGAACGGTCTGCGCCGTGGCGAGCGGGGGCTCAAGGTGATCATGATGTGCGAGATCCCGAGCAATGCCCTCTTGGCAGACAAGTTCCTCGAACACGTGGACGGCTTCTCCATCGGTTCCAACGACATGACCCAGCTGACCCTTGGGCTGGATCGGGATTCCGGGCTCATCGCCCATCTGTTCGACGAACGCAACGAGGCGGTCAAGGCGCTGCTGGCGATGGCGATTCAGGCTGCGCGCAAGGCGGGCAAGTACGTGGGGATCTGTGGCCAGGGGCCATCCGATCACCCGGATTTTGCCGCCTGGCTGGTGGAGCAGGGTATCGACTCGGTGTCGCTCAACCCCGATACCGTGGTCGATACCTGGATCTATCTGGCGGAGCAGCATGGCGCCAAGTAAGCCACTATCGACATGAGTAGATTAGAAAGGGGGCCCTAATTGCCCCCTTTTGATCGTTATTATCTTATGTTTTGCCCTTGGGCTTATTCCACCAAGCTCATGCCGGGGATCTGGCGCCAGTAGCCGTTGCAATCGCGATCCTGCTGCAGAACGAGGGGCTGATTGCCCTGCTGGTTAGCCTTGAAGCGGGCCAGCATCTCCAACGTATCCATCCCTTGCGGCGACAGCCTGACCACATCTACCAGACCCTCCATACCAGCCAGCTCGTTACCCAGGTTGTAGCAGTAGCCGGACTGGGTCTGGATCCCGTTGAGATTGAACACCCGCTGCCCCTCGCGGCTGTTGGCCAGTCGTCCGGTGGGATAGTTGATGCAGGCGAGCTCGCAGTTGTCTTTCGGTTTGTCGAGGGAGCGGGCAGTGAAGCAGCGCGCCGAGTAGGCGAGCGGCAGATGGCCGTAGGCAAACACCTCCACCTCAAATTGGTCGCGCAGGGAGCCCAGATCCTGATTGAGCTGGATCAGCCAGTCACGGGAGAGCTCCACCGGCATGACCCAGCGTTTCATCCCCTGTTTGAGCAACATGCGCAGCACATCGGCGTTATAGGCGTTGATGGCGGGACCACAGACGAAGGGGATCCCTGCTTCCCAGGCGAGTTGCACTGTACCGAGATCGTTGGCTTCGACCATCAGGTCGCCATTGTCGACCAGCCGCTTCACCTCTTTGAGTTCGGAGGGGGCGGAGATAAGGGCGAGGGTCGAGAGCACCACCTGCTTGTCGGAGCAGGCCATCTGACGGGCCAGCGCAATCCAGTCATCGACTTTGAGTTCGCGCCGCTTGCTGCAGACGGTCTCCCCCAGATAGATGATGTCGGCCTGACTGTCGGCAGCGGCATGGTAAAAGGCTTCGGTATCGGCTTTGGGCCAGTAGAAGAGCAGGGGCCCGAGAGAAAATTGCATGGGTGGACTCCTTATTGCCACTGACGATGGTAGGCGCCGAGGGTAGTCTGGCTACCTTCGGAGACGCGGGCGAGCTGGGCATCCCACTCAGCTTTGACCTGATAGGCTTCGGGATTGGCCTGATAGGCATCGATGGCCGCACGCCAGACCCGGGTCACTTGCTCCACATAAGCGGGGCTGCGTTGGCGCCCTTCAATCTTGACCGACCGGATCCCGGTCTTGAACAGCTCGGGCAAGAGACCCAGGGTATTGAGACTGGTGGGCTCTTCCAGCGCGTGGTAGGTCTGGCCATCCACGTCGAAACGCCCCTTGCATAGGGTCGGGTAACCGGCATTTTCGCCCGGGCCATAGCGATCGATCAGCACCTCGTTGAGCCGCGACTCGAGACCATTCGTGGTCTCTTCCCAACGGACGAACTTGGCCGGTGAGCAGGCGCCGACGGTGTTGGGGCTCTCGCCAGTCATGTAGGAGGAGAGATAGCAGCGCCC
>NZ_JAAKNE010000001.1:0-89711 GCF_049170755.1 Aeromonas sp. 604176 | reverse complement strand
ATCCGCGAGCGGATCAAACGCTACAACATCCAGTGCGATCTGCAGGAGGGGGGCGTCTTTGCCGCCGAGACCGAGAAACAGTTCCACGAGCTCAAGGCGCAGCAGGCGCGCTGGCAGAAGTGGGGCAACGACAAGCTGGAGCTGCTCGATGCCAGAGGCGTGCGCGAAGTGGTGGCGAGCGATCGCTACGTCGGCGCCCTGCTCGACAAGAGCGGCGGCCATATTCACCCCCTCAATCTGGCTCTCGGCGAGGCTGAAGCGATCCGCATGCAGGGTGGGCAGATCTTCGAGCAGTCGGCCGTTACCAGCATCACCCCGGGCCAGCCTGCTCTGGTCAAGACCGCCAAAGGAGCGGTGAAGGCGCGCTACATAGTGGTGGCCGGTAACGCCTACCTCGGCAATCTGGTGCCCGAGCTCGCTGGCAAGAGCATGCCCTGTGGCACCCAGGTGATCGCCACCGAGGTGCTGGGGGAGGAGCGGGCCCGCGAGCTGCTGCCGCAGAATTACTGCCTGGAGGATTGCAACTACCTGCTCGACTACTACCGCACCAGCGCCGATCACCGGCTGATCTATGGCGGTGGCGTGGTCTATGGCGCACGGGATCCGGCAGATATCGAGCGGCTGATCATCCCTAAGATGCTCAAGACCTTCCCCCAGCTTAAAGACGTCAAGGTGGAGTACACCTGGACAGGCAATTTCCTGCTCACCCTGTCGAGGCTGCCACAGTTTGGTCGCATCGGCCCCAACATTTACTACATGCAGGGCTACAGCGGCCACGGTGTCACCTGTACCCATCTGGCGGGCAAGCTGCTCTCCGAGGTGCTGAGCGGTCAGGCGGAGCGCTTCGATGCCTTTGCCAAGCTGCCGCACTACCCCTTCCCGGGCGGTCGCCTGTTCCGCATTCCCTTCACCGCCGCGGGCGCCGCCTGGTACACCTTGCGCGATCGGCTGGGGGTATAAGGGCTGCCCGGCGAGAAATATGGTCTGGTGCTGGCGACAATGCGAGCGCAGATGCCAGCACAAATGCCGAAAAACAGAAGGCCACCGCGAGGGTGGCCTTCTGTTTTACCCGAAGCGGGTTGCCGCGATTAGCTGTAATAGGCTTCGACGGTGCCCTTGAGTTTGATCAGGATGGGTTGACCACGGCGATCCAGCGCCTTGGGGGAGGGGATCTTCACCCAGCCTTCACTGATGCAGTACTCCTCGACATCGGTGCGCTCTTTGCCGTTCAGGCGAATACCGATCGGGTGCTCGAAGCAGGCTGCCACATAGTGAGGGCTGCGGGGATTGCAGGAGAGGTGATCCGGCAGAGCCGGTTTGGTGCTGGTATCGCTCATCGATATAACCCGAAATGAATAAAAAGTGGGTCATTGTAGAGAATGCCGCCATGGCATTCAAGGCGGCCACAATACCGGCCAAGGCGGGCGGCCATTTATGTTGGTGACTTGCTTATCCCCGTTGCCAATCCATCCCCAGCTCGGGGCGACCGCTATGCCCGATCCGGATTGCGTTATCGGGCATAGCGTCTATTACAGGCTGACTTCTATTTGCGGGTCAGCTTGTCGAGGTAGCCCATGGCGAAGGCCGAGAGGACAAAGGTGATGTGGATCAGCAGGTACCACTTGATCTTGTCGTTGGGGAGGTTTTCGGCATTCATAAACACCTTGAGCAAGTGAATGGAGGAGATGGCGACAATGGAGGCGGCGACCTTGTTTTTCAGGGAGCCGGCATCGAGCTTGCCGAGCCACACCAGTTTGTCGCTCTCATCCCCTACATCGAGGCGCGAGACGAAGTTCTCATAGCCGGAAAACATCACCATCACGATAAGTCCCCCTACCAGGGTGATATCGATCAGCGACAGTGTGACCAGCACCAGATCCACCTCTTTCATCTCCAGTATGTTGGGCAGGATATGGAGGATCTCCTGAAAGAATTTCACCCCCAGTGCCAGCAGTATGAGGCTGAGCCCAAGATAGATGGGGGCCATGATCCAGCGGGATGCGTACATCAATCTTTCAAACATGTTTTCCATAGTGCGATTAAAGATCCATCAAATGGTTAACAAACGAGTCGGCCATAGCTTAACCGAGATGCATCACATCTCAAGTATCTCGATAGCATATTGCTGAATTGGGTGGTGCCAGGCGGGATTTTTTAACCCCGGGGAGGGCGATGGAGCGGTTGGCAGGGCTAGTGGCCTTGCCCATCCGGTGTCAGGGAAGATCCAGGGTAAAGCGGGCACCGCCGAGGGGAGATTCATCGACCCGGATCTGGCCGCCGTAGCTGTGAACGATCTCGGTCACGACAGCCAGACCGATGCCCTGGCCGGGCGAGCTGTCAGCGCGCACGCCACGCTGAAAGATCTGCTCCGATTTGGCCGGATCGATGCCCGGGCCATCATCTTCTACCTCGATGCGTAACCGATCGAGATGGCGGCGTACCGTCACCTTCACTTCGCTGATGGCAAATTTGCAGGCGTTGTCGAGCAGGTTGCCCATCAGTTCCATCAGATCGCCCTGTTCGCCGTGGAAGAGGGCATCATCATCGAACTGGAAGTGGGTCTGCAGCTTCTTGTGGCGATAGACCTTGGCCAGACTGGCCAGCAGCTTCTCGATGAGCGGTACCGGCTCGGTGCCTTTGCTGGCGAGGCGCTGGCGACCGGTGACGGCTCGTCTGAGTTGGTACTGGATCATCTGATCCATGGTGAGGATCTGTTCATTGATGTTGTCGTGGATCTCCCTCCCCAGCTTCATTTCGCGGGTGGTGATCTGTATCAGCGCCAGCCGTGTTTTCAGGCTGTGAGCGAGATCGTTGAGGGCATGCTGGTAGCGCTGGGTCTGCTGGCGTTCGTTCTCCAGCAACTGGTTGATGGAGTCGGTCAGCGGGGCCAACTCCCGTTCAAAATCATGGGCGATAGCATCCCGCTTGCCTGCCCGGATATCGTCGAGCTGATTAGCGATAGTGCGCAGGGAGCGGAGGCTCCAGAAGGTGGTGAGCAGCAGCAGCCCGGCAAGCAGCAGATAGGCGAGCAACGCCTGTTTGGCCGTCTGGTAGAGGTAGGCGCGGGACTCTTCGTGATAGCGTTTGGCCGAGTCAATCATCACCACGTAGTAGGCTGTGGTGCCGCTGCCGGGATTGCGGGTAAAACGCAGGCTGTAGACGAAGTAGCTCTCGCCGTTCTTGATGGTGTGCTTCTTGAAGAAGTAGTCGAGATCCATTCCCCCCAGATACTTCATCAGGTCCCGACAGATGGTCTGTTTGGCCTTGATCACCTCCGGCATATGGAGGCTCGACCAAATCAGCTCGCCATCGGCACGACAGATCAGCGTATCGAGATTGCTGTTACTGACCTGGCGGGAAATGCGTCCGATCTCGGTGGCTTCGCTGTTGACTGGCTTGGTAGAGGAGAACATCTTGGCCAGGTTCTCCTGCATGCCGGCGCTCGCCTTCTGGCTCTGCTCCTCCATGTGGCCGAGGTAGAGAGCATAGACGGCGAACCCCATGCTCAGTGCGATGACCAGCAGCGAACTGAGCAGCAGTTTGATGTGCAGAGAGCTGCGGAGCATCCTGATGGGACGTGGCAGATGAAACTGCATCAGCTACAGGAGAGGTTGAAGATGTAGCCCTGACGACGGATGGTCGAGATGGGTTGAATCGTCCCTTCCGGATCCAGCTTTTTGCGCAGGCGGCTCACCATCACCTCTATGGTGTTGGGATCCCCCTCTCCATCGCCGTAGAGCTGGTCGAGTAACTGCTGCTTGGAGACCACCTGACGGGCGTTGCGCATCAGGTACTCCAGAATCAGGTATTCAAAGCTGGTGAGCACTGCCACTTCACCGTCGATGGTCAGCTCCTTGCGGGAGAGATCCAGCTCGTAATCACCGGCCTTCACTCTGGGGGAGATAAAGCCGGCGCTGCGGCGCATCAAGGCATTGAGGCGGGCCAGCAACTCATCTTTCTGGAACGGTTTGACCAGATAGTCATCAGCCCCCGCCTCCAGTCCTTCGACCTTGTCCTGCCAGTTGCCACGGGCGGTCAGCACAATGATGGGGAAGGGGATCTGCCGTTCGCGCAGTTGGCGGATCAACTGCAAGCCATCCATATCGGGCAGACCGAGATCGATGATCGCCACATCAATGGGGTAGTCGGCGGCATAGTGCAACGCAATTCCGGCCTGATCGGTGCTGTATACCTGATTGTTGGCTTCGGTCAGCAGAGAGGAGAGGTGGTGATTGAGCAGCTTGTCGTCTTCGACCAACAGAATTTTCATGATGTGAACGGTCATAGGGGTCCAGACTGTCAATTAGAAAGTGTATGTCGCTTTGAGTCAATTCGAATCCTATCGTGCAGCTCCTGTATCGGGACTGAATCATAAGGCGTTCTGCTTGTAGAGACCTGTCAGAGGCCTGAGCAGTGGGCCGCTTCATAGACACCGGTCTTGTCGCGTTCAAAAAACAGAAGGGGCAATGTGTGCCCCTTCTGTTTTTGTTCTGCTGCTTGTTAGCTGCGGCGTGGCGGCAGCATATTGGTGAGGGTGTTGTCTTTGAGAATATGGTGGTGATAGAGGGCCGCCACCGTGTGCAGGCCGATCAGGGCGTAACCGATATTGCCTAGGGTCTCGTGTACCTCCTTGATCAGCCCCTTGAGGTCCGGACTTGGGGAAAGCAGGGCAGGCAGCTCAAGCCCGAAGAAGGGTATGGGCTTGCCCGCGGCGCTCAGCAGCAGCCAGCCAAACAGCGGGGTGAGAATCAGAAAACCGTAGAGGGCGAGGTGGGCCAGTTTTGCCAGCTTGTGCATGATCGGGGAGAGCTCGGGCACGATACGGGGCGTCGGGCTCATCCAGCGCAGGGCCAGTCTGACAAACACCAGGGCGAAGATAAGCAGCCCCAGCATAAAGTGCCACTCCTTCATCAGATCCCGGCCAGGGTCCCCTTTGGGGAAGATATCGCGAAATTCGATCAGGGCGTAGACGGCGATCATGGCCCACAGGGTCAGCCAGTGCAGCCCGATATTCAGGGGGCCATAACGTTGTTCACTGTTCATCAGCATAGGTTTGTTCCTTCGAAGTGCTGTCACATCCGTGTGGTATCCCCGCACTCAAGCGTGTCGGGGCGAGGCCAGATCCTTTGGCGGCAACTGCCGGGCAGTCATGCTTGCCATACATCGATAGCCTGCTGCTGGCCTCAGTCAGAGAGGAGATGCCCTCTGCTGTCTGCATGGTATCACTGGCAACCGGGTGGATAGTCTGATCAATGCCACACAATTTACAGGCTCATTAAGCCCCTTGTGACGTGAAGAAGGCGTGAAATAGCATCCGTGATGTCGGCCTGCCAAGGTTCAGGCAGGCTCGATGGCCAGCACCACGCAATCCGGCTCGTTGATGCGAAAACGGACGTTGCAGTCAAACAGCCGCACCCCGTACTCCTTCTCATCGGGTTTGCCCTTCTTGTAGGCGGGGCGCGGATCTTGCGCCAGCACTTCGCTCACCAGCTGGCGCAGCTCGGGATGGGCCTTGAGCCAGGGTTGCAGTTGCTGCTCGGCCTCGGCACTGAAGCTCACCGCCAGTGGCGGGGTGGGGGCGTCGGGGGCAAAGCCGCCACGGGCACCCGGCAGGCTGTCGGCATAGGGGATGTAGGGTTTGATATCAACGATGGGGGTGCCATCGAGCAGATCCACCGCCCCCAGCTCCAGCCACAGTTTGCCCCGCTCGCGGCCGACCCCTTGCAGTTCGACCACCGAGAGGCCGAGTGGATTGGGGCGGAAGGTGGAGCGAGTGGCAAAGACGCCGACCCGCTCGTTGCCGCCAAGGCGCGGCGGGCGCACCGTCGGGTGCCAGCCTTGCGCCATGGTCTGGTGAAACACGAAGCTGAGCCACAGATGGGAGAACTGCTCGATGCCGCGCAGCACATCCGGCTGATCGTAAGGGGGGAGCAGCTCGAGGCGGGCGCGGGCCGATTTAACCAGACCGGGCTGGCGGGGGATGGCGAACTTCTCCTTGTAGGGAGAGCGGATGATCCCGAGGGTGTCGATTTCGAACTTCATGGCGGATCCTGACTGAAAACCCCGGCAATTTAGCACAGGCGGCCCCAAAACGCAGGCTTGGCCTCGCTACGCCCTTTTCTGCGGCGCTGCCGTGATCCCTGTCCCATCCCGGCCAGTCGGGGGCTGTGCCCGCACGCCGAGTTGCGTAGGGTGGAGGCATTGGCGTGTCAGGATGAAATGTGCGCACTCGCGCCGAAGGGGGAGGGAGAGGGATGAAATTGCTGATTATCGGTGGCACCGGCTTTTTGGGGCGCCACCTCACCGCGCTGGCGCTAGATTGGGGCCATGAAGTGACCCTGTTCAATCGCGGCCTGCACCAGCATCCGGACTGGCGCGATCTGGTGCAGCTCACCGGCGACAGGGACAAGAGCCTGAGAGCCCTGCAAGGGGCCGGGTTGCAGTGGGATCTCGTCATCGATACCTGCTGCTATCACCCCGAGCAGGCGGCGAGCCTCTCGGCGGCCTTGCTCGGGCGCTGCGCACGGCTGATCTTTATCTCCACTATCAGCGTCTATCGCGATTTCTCAATTCCCGGAATGGATGAGTCGGCGCCCCTGCACCCTATCCCCGAAGGTGAAATGCCCACTGACTATAGCCCCCTCAAGGTGTTGTGCGAGCAGGAGTATCGCGCCCGCTGGGGTGAGCGGCTCTGCATCCTGCGCCCGGGCGTGCTGTGCGGCCCCCATGATCCCACCGGTCGCATGGCCTGGTGGATTAAGCGGGTGCAGCAGGGCGGGCCCTGGTTGCTGCCGGGCAGTGGTGAAGATCGCTTGCAGTATCTCGATGTGCGCGACTGTGCCGAGTTTGTGTTGCGCGCGGCGGAGCAGCAGTTGGGGGGCACATTCAACCTGCTCAAGCCCGGCATTACCCTCTGCGACTGGCTGGAGCGGCTGAGCGCCCGGTTGCAGCCCGCCCGCCCCATCCAGCCCGAGTGGTTGCCCTGGTCGACCCTGATGGCAGCCGGAATCGAGCCCTGGCAGAGCTATCCCACCCTCTTGCCCTGCGCGCAGGCGGAGTTTGCCGGTTACGGTTCTGTAAGCGCCGAGGCGGCCATCGTGAAGGGATTGAACTTCCGGCCGTTGGAGGAGACCGCCGCCGACCTTGCCCACTGGCTGGCCATCGAGCCTGCCGCCGGGGTAGCGGCGAATGCCATGACTCAGGCCGAGGAGATTTCGCTACGGCAGCTGTTGCTGGCGCCCAGTCTGCAATAGGAGAGGGAGCATCGTGCCGCTGCTACCGAGCGTGGCGCGGCAGGTGTGAATACAACGAGAGAGGGCATCCCACGGGATGCCCTCTCTCTCTATCCATGCCTGATGGTTGCCGAATAAAGGCTGACGCGATTCCCCATCACATCGCTGTCGCTCACCGAGTTAGCGAATGGTGGCCCCCGCGGCTACCAGCAGCTCTTTCAAAATGGTGCGATGGCAGCGGGACTCCTGCTCGCAGTAGCAGCCCACCGACAGGTTGGTGGTATGAGAGAGGGCGGCCAGTAGCGCCAGATCATGCCTGGCGGCAGGTTGCGCCATCTCGGCCTTGTACTGTTTGCCAAACGCCGCCCATTGGGCGGGTGTCTCGGCTGCCTGCCCCAGCTTCATGGTCTCGCTGCTGGGGGCCAGGTTGGGAAACCAGACATCGTACCAATGCTGGCTGGCAAATTCGCTCTTGGGTACGCCGCGGGGCGGGCGGCGCACCGTGCCGATCCGCAGCCCCTCATCGGGCTGGCGCGGGCTGCCAAGGCGAACGATAGCAAGGGCCATGACAGCGGGTTACTTCTCTTCGGCCACTTTCAGCGCCTGCCCGTAGCAGATCACCTGTTTCAGGCACCCCGGGGTGTCGCTGAATTCGGCGCATTTGTCGATGGTGACGCCGTTGCCACCCATGTCGGCTGCGCGGCGGCGGGCCAGGGTGCGCGCTTCACCGGCGTTGGGCACCGGCTGGTTGGCATCGGCCTGGCAGGATTCACCCTCGATGGTGCCAAGGTAGAGGTAGTTGAGGTCAGCCAGCTCATCCTGTTCATAGATGCGCACGCTACCGGGTTTGAAGTATTCGTCGAAGTTCTCTTTATCCAGATTGCTGTTGAAGGCGTAGTTGGCACAGCCGGAGGCAATCAGGGGCATCATCAGGATCAGGCGTTTCATCGTCTCGTATCTTGTGTCGGTGATGAGGACAGTAGAAATGCGCAGGCGCTCCATGTCGGCATCTTGTTGAATAATGAGGGGGACATTATAGGGGCCAGCCGCCTGCGGCGACCAGCCCCGTTTTGCGCCCGGTTGTCAGGGTGTGACCCCCATCAGCCTGATATCAAACCGGAGCCAGCCGCTGATAGAGGCTGCGGTAGTAATCATCCGCCAGCAGCTCGTTGTGAGGGGCGCAGAGGCGGATCTGCCCCTCTTCCATCAGGGCAATCCGGTCCATCTGCTCCATCCCCAGCAGGCGGTGGGAGATGAGCAGCAAGGTGCGAGCTGCCCCAAGCCGGAACAGCAGATCCATGATCTCCCGCTCGGTCTGGCTGTCGAGCCCTTCGGTCGGTTCGTCCAGCAGCCAGAGCGGCGCATCGTGCAGCAGGGCGCGGGCGATACCGATACGGCGACGCTCGCCACCGGAGAGGGGGCGGCCGCCGTCACCGAGCCAGGCGTCGAGGCCCGCCTCATCTTCCAGCAGATTGGCCAGTCCGACCTGGGTCAGTACCGCAATCAGCTGCTCGTCAGTGGCGGTCGGGGCGGCCAGCTTGAGGTTGCCCCGCAGGGTATCGGCAAACAGATGCACCCGCTGGCTCACAACCGAGATGGAGGCGCGCAGCGCCCCTTCGCTGTAGTCGGTGAGCGGCTTGCCACCCAGCAGGATCTTGCCAGCCTGCGGGCTCCACTCACGAGTCAGCAGCCCCATCAGGGTCGATTTGCCGCAGCCGGTCTGGCCCAGCAGCGCCAGCTTCTCACCGGCGTGCAGTTGCAGGGTGCAGCCACGCAGCACCGGCTGGGGGTTGCCGGGGTAGCCAAAATAGAGGTCATTGATCTGCAGCGCGCCAGCGGTGGCGTGGGTCTGCTCGTCGCCCCAAACGGGGGCTTTTGCCTCTTGCAGGATCTCGTTCAGGCGGCGTGCCGAGGTGAGGCTGGTGGAGAGGTGCTGGAAAGCCCCCGCCAGCGGCATCAGTGCCTCGAAGCTTGCCAGGGTGGCAAAGACCATCAGCGCGGTGATGGGGTCGGGTGCAGCACCCGCTACCCCATGACCGGCCAGCCAGAGCATCAGGGTCAGGGTCCAGCCGCTCAGCAGTTGCACCGAGAAGTTGGCCAGCCCGCTCACCTTGGCCATCCGGGCCTGCGCGACGAGCAGCGCCTGTTCGGCCTGTTGCAGCTCAACCAGCGCCTTGGGGGCGGCGGCAAACATCTGCAGCTCGGCCTGACCATCCAGATAGTCCACCATCCGGGTGCGCAGGGTCGATTTTTCGGCAATCAGAGCCTGACCGGGGCGACGGCCGAGGAAGTAGAACACCAGCGGCAGGGCAATCATGCCAAACAGCAGAATGGCACCCAGGGTGAGGGCGAGGCGACTGTCGAAAAACGACAGGAAGAAGACCAGTCCGGCGGTGCTGAGCAGGGCCGCGCCTATGGGGGTGATCAGCCGCAGATAGACGTGGTCCATCGCATCGATGTCGGCCACCAGCCGGTTGAGCAGATCCGCCTGACGGAAACCGGCCAGAGTACCGGTGGAGAGCGGCGAGAGTTTCTGCCAGAACCAGACCCGTAGTCGGGTCAGTACCCGGAAGGTGGCGTCGTGGCTCACTACCCGCTCACCCCAGCGACCGGCTGTGCGGACGATGGAGAAGAAGCGCACCCCGCCTGCAGGGGTCATGTAGTTAAAGGCATGGGTCGTCGCAACGGTCATTCCCGCCACGGCGGCGGCGGAGAGGAACCAGCCGGAGAGGGAGAGCAGCCCCATGCCGGCGGCCAGGGTCACCAGCGCCAGCAGCAAACCAATGGTGAGGCTGAGCCAGTGTTGGCGATAGAGGCGCAGAAACGGCAACAGATCACTCATCGAGAGAACCTCCGGAACGTTGGGAGAGTAGGCGGGCAAAAAGCCCCTGCCCAGAACTAAGTTGCTGGAAGCTGCCTTGCTCCACCAGCTGGCCGCGGGCCAGCACCATTATCTTGTCCATCTTGGTAAGCTGGTCGAGGCGGTGGGTGATCATCAGCAGGGTCTGGCCAGCCATCGCCTGCTCAAGGGTGCTCATGATGGCGCGTTCGGAGTGGCGATCCAGACTGGCGGTCGGCTCATCGAGCACCATCAGCTGGGTTGATTTGAGCAGGGTTCGCGCCAGGGCGAGGCGCTGAGCCTGACCGACCGAGAGGCCGCCTGCCTGATCGCCGACCGGATAGTCGAGCCCCTTCTCCATGGCAAATTCCCACGCCTGCGCCCGTTTCAGGGCATCTTCCAGCTCTGCATCGCTGGCCGTTGGCTTGGCCAGCAGCAGGTTGTCGCGCAAGGAGGCGTGGAACAGCTGCGGGTTTTGCGAGAGCCAGCCCAGTTGCAGGCGCCACTGGCTCATGTCGAGGGTGGCGAGCTCCTGCCCGTTGACCTTGAGTTCACCGCTATAGGGGGCAAAGCCGAGCAGTGCATTGACCAGCGAGCTCTTACCTGCGCCGCTGACGCCGATGAGGGCGGTGCGCGAACCGGCTTCCAGGGTGAAATCGATAGGGCCGACCAGCACCTTGCCTTCGGCGCTCAGCACTTCAAGCCCTTTGGCTTCTACCTTGACCGGGCTGTCGGCATGGAACGGCGCCGTGCCTGCGGCCGGTTCGCTCACCTCGGCTTCGAGGAATTCAAGCAGCTGCTCGGCAGCGCCGATGGCCTGCGCCTTGGCGTGGTAGTGGGCACCCAGTTCTCGCAGCGGGGCGTAGAACTCGGGGGCGAGAAACAGCACGAACAGGCCGGTAAAGAGGGTGACCTTGACCCCATAGCTACCAAAGTTCAGATGGTCGATATAAGAGAAGCCGAAGTAGACGGCGACCAGCGCCACTGAAATAGCGGCGAAGAACTCCAGCACGGCGGTGCTCAAAAACGCCAGGCGCAGCACTTCCATGGTGCGCTCGCGAAAATCTTCCGAGGCGTCGCGAATAGCGTCACCTTCTGCCTGGGTACGCATAAAGAGTTGCAGGGTACGCAGCCCTTTCAGCCGATCGAGGAAGTGGCCGGAGAGACGGGCCAGCGCCTGAAAGTTGCGGCGGTTGGCATCGGCGGCGCCCACACCTACCAGGATCATAAAGATGGGGATGAGGGGCGCAGTGCCGAGCAGGATCAGACCTGCCGCCCAGTTGACCGGGAACACGGCCACCAGAACGACCACCGGAATAAAGACGGCGATGGCCATCTGCGGCAGATAGCGGGAGAAAAAATCCTGCATGTTTTCAATCTGTTCCAGCAACAGGCTGGCCCAGCTACCGGCCGGGCGGCGCTGGATATAGGCAGGGCCGAGACGACTCAAGCGCGTGAGCACCAGCTGGCGGATGGTCTGGCGCACCGCGCTGCCCGCCTTGAAACTGGCCACTTCGCGGCCGTAGGCCAGCGCCGCTTTGCCAAGCGTCACCAGCAGCAGGGTAATAAAGAGCGTGATGGATTGCTCAGGCGCGGAGCCTTCTATGATAAAGCCGTGCAACAGGGTCGCCAGCAGCCAGGCTTGCGCCACCATCAGAATGCCCTGGCCAAGGCCAAAAGCGATGGATATCGTGATCCAGCAGCGACCGTGACTCGATTGCTTGCGCAACCAGCCATAGAGACGTTTTTGCGTTTTTTTATCCATTACCACCATCCTCGCGTCGAGTGGCGCAAGACTATCCTTGCCGTTTGGCCTTGGCAACCTTGTAAATTATCTGTGTTGAAAATGTTTGATTGAAAAAGCAACCGTCTGTTCAATCCTTGTCCGAACAGATTGATTTATTGAAAAAAGTGGCAAAGGCGCCATTGCGCTCGGCGGCAAAATGCATATAGTAGGAGCCCTGACGCGGGTGTAGTTCAATGGTAGAACGGTAGCTTCCCAAGCTGCATACGTGGGTTCGATTCCCATCACCCGCTCCAAATTTCAGATGCCAGGCGGGCATCGTATAATGGCTATTACCTCAGCCTTCCAAGCTGATGATGCGGGTTCGATTCCCGCTGCCCGCTCCAGCTTCAAAACAAAAAGCCCACTCCTGCGAGTGGGCTTTTTGTTTTTCATCTTTCTTGTGCGCCGTTCGACGTCACGCTCACCGTTTCTCAGCTTTTAAGGTAAACCGCAGAGACAGAAAAGGCGCCCGAGGCGCCTTTTCAGATCAACAGCGTAGCGGGAGCTTATTCCTGCTCCAGCTCACCACAGAAACGGTAGCCTTCGCCGTGGATGGTGGCGATGATCTCCGGAGTATCGTTAACGCTTTCGAAGTGCTTGCGAATGCGACGGATGGTCACATCGACGGTACGGTCGTGGGGCTTGAGCTCACGGCCGGTCATCTTCTTCAGCAGCTCGGCACGGGTCTGGATCTGGCCCGGGTTTTCGCAGAAGTGCAGCATGGCGCGGAACTCGGAGCGCGGCAGCTTGAACATGTCGCCAGTCGGGCTGACCAGTGCGCGGCTGTTGATATCCAGCGCCCAGCCGTTGAACAGGTAGCGCTCAACCAGTTTCTTCTCTTCGCCACCGGCTGCCACGTTCATGGTGCGGCTCAGCAGGTTGCGTGCACGGATGGTCAGCTCGCGCGGGTTGAACGGCTTGGTGATGTAATCATCGGCGCCGATCTCCAGACCCAGGATCTTGTCCACTTCGTTGTCACGACCAGTCAGGAACATCAGAGCGATGTTGTCGTTCTCACGCAGCTCACGGGCCAGCAGCAGGCCGTTCTTGCCCGGCAGGTTGATGTCCATGATCACCAGATTGATGGTGTGGGAAGTGAGGGCCTGGTGCATCTCGTCGCCGTTGTTGGCTTCGAGCACGATGTAGCCTTCGGCTTCAAAAATGCTTTTCAGGGTATTGCGTGTGACCAGCTCGTCTTCGACGATCAGAATGTGTGGTGTTTGCATGAGTATTCCCAGATTCTTATCAGTTAATTATCTTAAATTTAACACTCTTTGGCGTTTCAAACCGATTTCCTGACTGATCCTGAAAATTTATTACGTCATCCTGGGTATGAGAGTCAGGTCGGAATATCGCGAATTAGGCATCAGTACCGGCAAGTATCCCTGTGCCACTTATAGGTTCCCGACAAGTCTGGTCGAGCAGAGCCTGGAAAGGTCGTCCATTACGAAAGTGGCCGCATTTTATCAGTTAACAGGAGCATAACAACACTCTTTGCCGTCAGATAGCAACTTTTTAACTCTGATTTGATATAGGTCAAACCCTGGTACAGCAGCATCATACTTGGCCTGAACCGGGTTTTCGCCCCTACAAAATGTAATGGAATGTAACATGTGATTGACATGAATTTGTGGGAAAACTACAAGAAAATCTGCTTTATCGCGCCATTTGAGCCACCAGACTGGTCTGCCTTTGCCATCATCACAGCCTGGAATCCGGCCAGCCAGTGGGTCACAGAACGACGCAATATGCGGCGGGAACGGGCGCTGTGGCGCCATCTGACCGTGGATTTGCAGGTGCCCGTGGTGGGGCCGTTTTGGGGATCTGACCCGGACGAACGCTGGCAGGAGTCATCGCTGGCGGTGGCGCTATCTCTGCCACAAGCCCGTCAGCTGGCAGCGCGTTTTGGCCAGAACGCCATCTACTGGGTGGAGGATGGCCAGCTTTGGCTGACACCAGTATTGACGGATAAATCAGCAGTTTGTCTGGGCAATATTGAATCCTTCTGGATTGCCAGAAACCTTGCCTGATGAAAGAATGAACACCTTCATGCATCTGAAAGGAATCAAATCATGCTGGATCTCCTGCCCGACCTCTGCGATCAACATGGCGACTTACTGCAAGTGGCCGACCCGGTGTTTCAGGATTTTGGCGGCAAGGCCCTCTTTTATGGTCGCGCCGTAACGCTCTCCTGTTATGAAGACAACAGTCTGGTGCGGGATCTGGTGACCCGCCCCGGTCACGGCAAGGTGATGGTGATCGACGGCGGCGGCTCGCTGCGCCGTGCGCTGCTTGGCGATCAACTGGCGGTCAAAGCGGTGGAGCAGGGGTGGGAGGGGATCCTGATCCACGGCGCGGCGCGGGATGTGGGCACCCTGGCGACACTGGCGCTCGGGGTCAAGGCGCTGGCGGCCTGTCCGGTCAAAACCGAGAAGCGGGGATTGGGTGAGCTGGGGGCCGTGGTCAGCTTTGCCGGTGTGACCATCCACGAAGGGGATTATGTCTATGCGGATCGCAACGGCGTGGTGGTGAGCGCCACGCCGCTGTTGTGATCATCAGAAGTTGAAGCCGACCCCCAGGCTCAGTGCCTGATCGGCAGTGATGGCGCTGACGCCGTAGTTGGCGGTGAGGGAGAGTCTGGGGGTCAGCAGCAGGCTGGAGTTGAGCTCCAGCAGGGTGCTGGCCTTGTTGAGATCGAGATGTTTGATCTGGCTGCCGATATTGAATGCCGGAGAGAGCTGGTAGCGTACCCCCGAACTCATATTGAAACCGGATGTGCGATTTTGATCCGCCACCGCCGGGCCCGCTTCCATAAAGAGGGTCACATCATCCACCACCGGATATTGATAGCCGCTATTGACCAGCCAGAGATCAAAACTGTCGCTGTGATGGCTATGGCCATTGAGCAGCACACCCGAGTAACTTTTGACATAGAGAGACGGGTTGGATTGCGGCTGAACCACTGCCCAGTCGGCGGCCTGAACAGCCAAGCTGGCGCAGGTTGCAAGCAGTGTGATGATGAGTGATTTGACCATTCGTTTCCCCTCCCTGGGTCCGGAACTGAGCCTAAGCATGGCACATGCCAGCTGGTAGTAAAGTGAAGGGAGATCACAATAAAATCCTTTGGCATGGGCGCCAGCCATGATAAACAGGCTGCCGTATTGATGGCTCTAATCATTAAGAGGTGAATCCATGAACAAGAAACTGACTCTGCTGGCCGCGCTGGCACTGGGAGGCTGCGCAATGGCAACAGGTTCCAGCATGGCTCAACTGCAAGCATCCAGCTGGCAGCTGCAAGGCGCCACCGGCGATACCTTCACCCTGCAAGTGGTCGACGGCAAGGTGGCGGGCAAGGGCGGCTGCAACCGCTATTTTGGCGGTATCACCAAACAGGGTGACGGTGTCTTGACGCTGGGCGCCATGGGCTCCACTCGCATGATGTGCATCGGCGACGCCATGAACAAAGAGACCGAGTTCCTGCAAAAGCTGGAGAAGGTGGCAACCTACTCCATCAACGGCAACCAGCTGACTCTGAGCGATGCCAACAAGGCGGCCCTGCTCACCTTTAACGCGGTGCCAGCTGCCAAATAAGGCACGCGTTCGTCTGATTGCCCCGACAGCTCTGACTGTCTGATACACGCCCTCCCTCTGGAGGGCGTCTGTTTATCTGCGATGAACCCTGTGTGGTCATCCGCTACTGTTGTTCACTCGTCGATTCTCCAGTCAGCCCGGTTTGATGCCTGCACCACGAATCTTCGCTTCGGTACGTATCTTGATCATTTCAATAATTCTTGTATAGTTGAAATAAAAGGTCACACCAAGGGGAGTGTAGATGAACAAAGAGATGGCCACCAAGGTCTTTGAATCGCTGGCATCCGGCATCCGGCTCGATGTATGGCGGCTGCTGGTGAAGGCCGGGCTGGAGGGGCGGGTCGCCGGTGAACTGGCCAGCGAGCTCGATATTGCCCCCAATACCCTCTCGTTTCACCTCAAGGCGATGCTCAACACCGGTCTGCTGTCGGTGGAGCAGGAGGGGCGCTTTCTGCGCTACCGCGCCAATATTCCCCTGATGCTGGATGTGATCGCCTACCTCACCGAGGAGTGCTGCGCCGGTCATCCCGAGGCGTGCGGCGTGATGCGTGCCGAGTCAGCCTGCTCCCCCCATGTTCTGCCTGCGCAGCCCTGTTGCAACAAGGAGTAATGCCATGTCCTCCATTCAGATTTTTGATCCCGCCCTCTGCTGCTCCAGCGGTGTCTGCGGTACCGAGGTTGATCAGGCACTGGTCACCTTCGCAGCCGACCTTGCCTGGGCCAAGGAGCAGGGCGTTGCCATCGAGCGTTTCAATCTGGCCCAGCAGCCGATGCAGTTTGCCGAGACGCCTGCCGTCAGCGCTTTTCTGACCCACGCCGGGGAGGAGGGGTTGCCACTGGTGCTGGTGGGGGGGCAGGTGGTGTTGACTGGTCGTTATCCGAGCCGCAGCGAGCTGGCCCGTTATGCCGGGCTGCCTGCGCCACAAGCGGCCATCAAGGGGATCGTCAAAGGCGGCTGCTGCTCTGGCAGCGGTTGCTGCTGAGTCGTGACGCACCATTCGGGAGAGGCTATGTACCATTTTCTGACCAATCCACCGCCGTTTCTCTTTTTCACCGGCAAGGGGGGGGTGGGCAAGACCTCGCTGGCCTGCGCCAGTGCGGTGGCGCTGTGTGATATTGGCAAGCGGGTGCTGCTGGTGAGCACAGACCCTGCCTCCAACGTGGGGCAGGTGTTTGCCACCGAGATCGGCAATCGGGTCACCGCCATCGCCGCTGTGCCCGGTTTGTCGGCGCTGGAGATAGATCCCCCCGCGGCGGCCAAAGCCTATCGGGAGCGGATTGTCGGGCCGGTGCGCGGCAAGTTGCCCGAGAGCGTGGTGCGCAGCATTGAGGAGCAGCTCTCCGGCGCCTGCACCACCGAGATCGCCGCCTTTGACGAATTCACCGCCCTGCTGACCGACCCGGCGCTGCTGGCGGAGTATGACCATATCGTCTTTGATACGGCCCCAACCGGCCACACCATCCGGCTGCTGCAACTGCCGGGTGCCTGGAGCGAATTTCTGGAGCAGGGCAAGGGGGATGCCTCCTGCCTTGGCCCGCTGGCGGGGCTGGAGAAGCAGCGCAGCCAGTATGCAGAGGCGGTCGCCGCCCTGGCTGATGCTGCCCGCACCCGTCTGGTGCTGGTGGCGCGCGCCCAGCAATCCACTCTGCGGGAAGTGGCTCGCACCCATGAGGAGCTGGCCGCCATCGGCTTGCTGAATCAGCAACTGGTGATCAATGGCCTCTTCCCCGAGGGGGCTATTGCCGGAGAGCCGCTGGCAGTGGCGCTCTGGCAGCGCGAGCAACAGGCTCTTGTACAGATGCCGCAGGGGATAAAGGGGCTGGCGCAGGATCATATCCCGCTGTTGGCCACCAATCTGGTGGGGGTCGAGAGCCTGCGCCAGCTGCTGCAACCACAGGATGCAGGTGTGCAGGTATCACTGGCAACGTCAGCCCATCTGCCAGCCCAGCCCGAGTTGAGTTCGCTGGTAGACGAGCTGGCCGCCGATGGTCACGGCCTCATCATGCTGATGGGCAAGGGCGGGGTGGGCAAAACCACGCTGGCCGCTGCCGTGGCGGTGGAGTTGGCGAGTCGCGGATTGCCGGTGCACCTGACCACCTCGGATCCTGCCGCGCACCTGAGCGAGACCCTGGCAGGTAGCCTGCAACATCTGGAGGTGAGCCGCATCGATCCCCACGCCGAGACCGAGCGTTACCGTGCCCAGGTGCTGGCCACCAAGGGGGCTGCGCTGGACGAGCAGGGGCGGGCACTGCTGGAGGAGGACTTGCGCTCCCCCTGTACCGAGGAGATCGCCGTGTTTCAGGCCTTTTCCCGCATCATTCGCGAGGCGGGCAAGCGCTTTGTGGTGATGGATACCGCCCCCACCGGCCACACCCTGCTGCTGCTCGACGCCACCGGCGCCTACCACAGGGAGATCGCTCGCCAGATGGGAAGCAAGGGGCTGCACTTCACCACCCCCATGATGCAGTTGCAGGATCCCAAACAGACCAAGGTGTTGATTGTGACGCTGCCCGAGCCGACGCCAGTGCAGGAGGCGGCCAATCTGCAATCCGATCTGCGCCGCGCGGGCATCGAGCCCTGGGGCTGGCTTATCAACCACAGCTTGCAGCAAGCCGCGGTCAGCTCGCCGCTGCTGCAACTGCGGGCCGAGCGCCAGTTGCCCTATATCGAGGCGGTCGAGCAGCAACATGCCAGCCGCTACGCCGTGGTGCCGCTACTCGCCGAGGAGCCGGTGGGGCTCGATACCCTGCGCCGCCTCTGCCAGCACCATTGAATCGCCGCCCGGCCCGCTGCCGGGGCGGCTTGAATTACACCATTTTTGAATCTTTAGAAGATGCGGGATTGCGCCGCATCGGGAGCTGTGATGTCTGCAACATGTGATGCCAAGGCCGTGCCTGCCATCGGCTTTTTTGAACGTTATCTGACCGCCTGGGTCGCCCTCTGCATTCTGGTGGGAATTGGCCTCGGGCAGGGGTTGCCGGATCTCTTCAAGGCGATCGGCGCCATGGAGGTGGCCAAGGTCAACCTGCCGGTGGGGCTGCTCATCTGGGTGATGATCATCCCCATGCTGCTCAAGATCGACTTTGGTGCCCTGCATCAGGTGAAAGGCCACATGAAGGGAATAGGCGTCACCCTCTTTATCAACTGGCTGGTCAAACCCTTCTCCATGGCCTTCCTTGGTTGGCTGTTTATTCGCGTGCTGTTTGCCGACTGGCTGCCGGCGGATCAACTCGACAGCTATGTGGCGGGGCTGATCCTGCTGGCGGCGGCCCCCTGCACAGCCATGGTGTTTGTCTGGAGCCGCCTCACCAACGGCGACCCCTACTTCACTCTGTCGCAGGTGGCGGTGAACGACCTCATCATGGTGTTTGCCTTCGCGCCGCTGGTGGCGCTGCTGCTCGGGGTCTCCAGCATCATAGTGCCGTGGGATACCCTGCTTACCTCTGTGGTGCTCTATATCGTCATCCCGGTCATCATCGCCCAGCTGCTGCGCAAGGCCTTGCTGAAAAAGGGTGAGGCCCATTTTGACGGCGTCATGACCCGCATCCAGCCCTGGTCGGTTGCGGCTCTGCTGCTCACTCTGGTGCTGCTGTTTGCCTTTCAGGGCAACGCCATCATTGAGCAGCCGCTGGTTATCGCCCTGTTGGCGGTGCCCATTCTGATCCAGGTGCTGTTCAACTCAGGGCTGGCTTACTGGCTCAACCGCAAGGTGGGGGAGAAGCACTCGGTCGCCTGTCCTTCCGCCCTGATCGGCGCCTCCAATTTCTTCGAGCTGGCGGTGGCCGCCGCCATCAGCCTGTTCGGCTTTCACTCCGGCGCGGCGCTCGCCACCGTGGTCGGGGTACTTATCGAGGTGCCGGTCATGCTGCTGGTGGTGCGGGTGGTTAACGCCAGCAAACCCTGGTACGAAGCGGGGCTAAGCCGTTAACTGATGGCCGCTAACAGCTGGCCGCGAACTGATGCTATCCATTTTCTATTCACTTGATTAATGAGAGACACGCAAATGAGTGCAATCACCATCTATCACAACCCGGAATGTGGTACCTCCCGCAACACCCTGGAGCTGATCCGCAACAGCGGCGTGGAACCCACAGTCATCCACTATCTGGATACGCCCCCCTCACGCGACCAGCTGGTGGCGCTGATCGCCGCCATGGACATGCCGGTGCGCGATCTGCTGCGCAAGAACGTCCCCCCCTACGAGGCGCTCGGTCTGGCGGAAGATCGTTTCAGCGATGATGAACTGATCGATGCCATGCTGGCTCACCCCATCCTCATCAACCGTCCCATCGTCGTCACGCCGCTTGGCACCAAACTGTGCCGTCCGTCGGAAGTGGTGCTCGATATATTGCCCGATCAGCAAAAAGGGGCCTTCGCCAAGGAAGATGGCGAGCAGGTGGTGGATGCGAGCGGCAAGCGCCTCAAGTAATCATCTGAACGCTCAAGTACGGATTGAAACAGGGCCAGCTTCACGCTGGCCCTGTTTCGTTGTGTGAACAAGTTGAAAAAGTTATTCCGGCCAATCGTTTTACCGCTTTTTCTGTGACGATGATCACTGTACCATCGCCGCCCGACCTGCCACCCGGCCGCATCTCCCCCTGCGACGGCGCTGGCGTCACCCGATACATGCTGTCACCCGGAACGTGAATGACCCCAGGATGGGACCCGCCACTAACCTGTAGGTTTGTGGTCTGCGTGTCGCGTGGGTCGGCACCTCTCCCGCCGGATCGCCCGCGACGCCTGTCTGCAGACTTGCCATATGAAACTCCTCTCTTCATAGGTGCAAGATGACACTGTTATTGAGTCTGGTCGGTATGCTGGCCCTGATGTTTATCGCCTGGCTGGCGAGTGAAAACCGCCGAGCCATCCGCTGGCGAACCGTGCTGGGTGCGCTCGCCCTGCAAACCGGTTTTGCTGCCCTGGTGCTCTATTTCCCCCCCGGACAAATCATGCTCGGTGCCATGAGCAATGGCGTCTCCGCCCTGCTCGGCTTTGCCGACAGCGGCATCCGTTTCGTGTTTGGCGATCTGGCCAGCAACGGCTTTATCTTCGCCGTGCGGGTGCTGCCGCTGGTGATCTTTATCAGCGCGCTGATTGCCGTGCTCTACCACTTCGGCATTATGCAGTGGGTGATCCGGGTACTGGGCGGCGCCATTCATCGCCTGCTCGGCACCAGCCGCGCCGAATCCCTGGTGGCCACCGGCAATATCTTCCTCTCGCAAGGTGAGTCGCCGCTGCTTATTCGTCCCTTCCTCGCCGGTATGACCCGTTCCGAACTCTTTGCGGTGATGACCTGCGGCATGGCCTCGGTGGCGGGCTCGGTGCTGGGCGGTTACGCCGGTCTGGGTGTGGATCTTAAATACCTCATTGCCGCCTCCTTTATGGCGGCGCCGGGTGGCCTGCTGATGGCCAAACTGCTGGTGCCGGAGCAGCAGCAGGTGAGCGATCAGACCGAGATCACCCTCGACAAGAGCGACTACAGCAACGCCATCGACGCACTGGCGGGCGGCGCCATGGGCGGCATGAAGATCGCCGTAGCCATCGGCACCATCCTGCTCGCCTTTGTCAGCGTCATCACCATGATCAACGCCGGTCTCACCACTGTCGGCGAGTGGTTCGGCTGGGCCGATCTCTCCCTGCAGCAGTTGCTGGGCTATCTGTTTGCTCCGGTGGCCTGGCTGATTGGCGTGCCCGCCAGCGAGATGATGGCGGCAGGCTCCCTGATTGGTCAGAAGGTGATCATGAACGAGTTCGTCGCCTATCTGGATTTTGCCAATATCAAGGCTGACCTGAGTGCCCATACCCAGATCATCATCACCTTTGCGCTGTGCGGTTTTGCCAACTTGGGCTCCATTGCGGTGCAGCTTGGCTCCATCGGCACCATGGCGCCGGAGCGCCGTCACGATGTGGCCAATATGGGCTTCAAGGCGGTGTTGGCGGCGACCCTGGCCAACCTGATGAGCGCCACCCTGGCCGGGATCTTTGTCTCGCTGGCCTGATAGCGTGAGGCAATAGCCGGCTAGCCTGCGGCTCAAACAAAAGACCCCCTCTTGCCGCTGGGCAATAGGGGGTCTTTTTATTGGTTTCGCCGGTTGGGCAACTGCGCTGCCTGCCTTTGAAAATGGTGGTAGCACTGCTTAACGCCATTTCGGCGCAGTGCCAGATAATCCGGTTCGGCGATGAGATCTGCTCCAGCATGGGACTACGCCAAACCGGGTTACTGCGTATGCCTTTATCACCTTTTTTGGCGGGGGACGTGGGCCTCGTTGCGTTTCGCGTAACGGGGCGGCAGCCGCTGCTACAGCGTGTCACCGTGCAGAATGAATAGTTTTTTAGATTGAATGTTGCATATTCAATCGATTATTTAGTTGGGCGTTTGGGGGATGAGTGGTGTCTGAATAGGGGAGCAGGTTGGCCAATGCGCCGTCAGCCAGTCTTTAAGCGGTCATACAAAGGAGACACTCTGATGGAAACACTTGACCTTAACATCGACACCATGCGCGAAGAGTTCCAGCTTCAGGAGCGCAAAAAAGCCCAAGAGAAGTGGCAAGCCCGAGTCGATGAGCTGCAACAGTTGCGGGGTGGGGAGAGACAACCGGAGGAGCAGGAAGAGTAGTGCTCGTTCCCGGGCGAAAGTTGAGGTAGCGAACGCTTTGTATCGGCTACCCGTTATCTACCACCGATAAAAAAACCACCGACCTTTTGCAGGTAGGTGGTTTTTTTATGGATTGCGGTCGATTGGATGGCCTGACTTCCGGGCCGATCAATGGGAGCAAATCCAGGGGCGTAGGGACGCGCCTACTTCGAATCGGTGACGGGCTTTTCGGAGAGCAACTCGTTAACGAGTCCTGCAGCCAGATGAATATTCGACTCCATCTTGTCACCGCCCACCGCGTTCGCTTTCCACGATTCGGGGGCTTCGGGGTGTGGCCCGGAAACGGCCACCTTGCCTGTGCCGTATGAGCTGATCAGCGCGGCAATATGATGGTTTTGAAAATGGGCGATGACCTTGACCTGCTCGGGGCTTGGCACCGGCGTAAATTGCGGGCCGGCCTGGTAATACATCTGGCGCGCTTCACCAAGCCAGGTGATCGGGAAGATCCTGGCGCTAAAGTCGCCGTCATAATCATCGGATGTGGCAGGGACGAGGCCCAGCGCCGGCACAAAGCCCTCATCTTCAGGCCAGCCGGTGGATGCCACAAATGCCCCCCCACAGATCCCGAGGTAGCGGCCACCATTCTGCAAATAGGTTTTTAACGCCGAACGCGCTTCTGCTGTGAAGGCATTGAGGAGCGGCTCAACATCGTCCTCAGTGCCGCCAACGATAAACACCCTGGCATTATCGAGCTCTGCAGGCAGCGCCTCGATATTGGAGAGATACCTGACCGGCAAGCCCAGCTGCCTGACCACATCCGCAATCGCTCTGGTGCTATCCCCATCAGAAACAGGCCCGTTATAGATCAGCGCGTACGGCTCTTGCTGCGGCTGCGCAGAGGCGGCCTCTGCCATGCATCCTGTCATTAACCAAAGGCTGATAACGCTCGCAATCCGCACGACGCTTTTTGGTACATTCATCGTTGCCACTATCCCTGTGATGTGAACCGAAGAGACTACTTATCACGATCCCGTTCTGCATGTCAGCCGCTGTTAAATGAACATTTCAAGTTAACGCGCCAACGCTGATTGGCGTTGCATTTAGCTAACAGCGAACCAATACAGTGGGTTCACTTCACCTTCACTTCACCGAGCGGGGGTAGGGTAGGCTCACGTTTCAGTTGGAGCTTTATCCTATGCCCACCATAGTCACTCACGCCGCTGTCCCTCTCTGTCTTGGACTGGGGCTTGGCAGTCGGATTATCCCACCGCGCCTGCTGCTGGCTGGGGTCGCCATCGCCATGCTGCCCGATGCCGATGTGCTCGCCTTCAAACTGGGGGTCGCCTACGGCCATGTCTTTGGCCACCGCGGCTTTACCCACTCCCTGTTGTTCGCCTTTGCCCTGCCCACGCTGGCTTTGTTGTTTCACCGTCAATTTCGGGCGAGCGCCGCTACCGTCTGGTCATTTCTGCTGGTCTCTCTGCTCTCCCACAGCCTGCTCGATTCCCTCACCACCGGCGGCAAGGGGGTTGGCTGGCTCTGGCCGTGGCGTGACGAGCGTTTCTTTGCCCCCTGGCAGGTGATCCTCTCCGAGCTCTACTGGGTCTGGCTGCCGGGAGTTGTATTGATGCTGGGATTGATGGGGTGGCGGGTGTGGGGCAGGGGGCGGTAGTGGTGGGATGGGAAAGGTTTGTTGGGTATATCGTGGCTGAGCAAAAAAATCAAAACGTGGACACCCATCTCTTTTATTCTGACGATGTGACGTTCAGCTAAAAAAATGGGTGCCCTAATTTTTTATGCTTGTCGTTTGGATTTAATTTGAGCAAATGTTATAAGTGTCTGGCAAAATGCAACAACGTCACCCATCGTTCTAAGAGAGTGCAGAGCAGGCCCCCAGTTAGCAGGCTCACCTTCATAATGATGAACTTGCAACCAACCGCCCTGTCGTGCTGAATCATGAGTTGAGTTTTTAATTTGAAAGGCTATCCCATGCTTTTCTCTAGCTAAATAAACATCAAATTCAGCATCTGTTTCATTACCAGATACTTCATAGCCATATTCTTCACCAATTGATCTGATTAGTTTTTTGCTAACTGACGGTCCATTATTTAATGCCTCTTTTGGTTAATGTTAAAAATAGTGCGTTTTTAAATAAAATTACACAAAATTAAATTTAATTGTTTTAGCTACACCACAAAAACCCTAAATAATAAAAATGCTAGGCGGAATGATCCAGACTTAAATGCTTTGTTATGTTTATTTGTATCTATGATGCCTGAGGAAAAATGTGGACATCCATCTTCTTGTGCGCTGGCTATATAGCACCCTGCTCAGAAAGATGGGTGTAATGATTTTTGAAGCAATAGCATGTCAGCCGTATATCGCTTTAAACACTAAACGTCACTCATAGTAAAAATTCCACGTGTTACGAATCACCCTTACGCGCTTTGTTAGAGCTTTCCTGCACCCTATCTAATTCCTCGAACTCTAGGTTCTCACATACTTGACAGTCAAAAAGAGATTTGAAATTAGCAGATATTCTATTTTTCATTTTGAGCACTTCCAAATCGCCAGTTAGAGTCAATACCTTTTTATTTACATGAGCCATAGCTATTATTGGATAAAGGTCGTCACTAACTGTGAATGAAACGCTGACCTCCCTTCCATGATATTTAGCCCTAAGCTTGGCTCGCCCCAATTCATCGTCATAACCTCTATGTAAATCAGCAACTTCACCAGAAAGTTGAATGTTTTTTTCGGTCTTCTTTGCTTTCAATACTTCTCGATATCCAACTATTTTCTGAGCATCGCTAGAGTATAATGATATTGGGCTATGGAATTTTTCTTCGATGAACTCTTTTGACGACCAATTAACTTTAATTTCAATATCCCTATGGGATTTGAAACCAAAAATATCTATTAACGCATCGCAATCCTTGTTATCTATTCCTAGCTCAAGTAGTTTCTGATTAATCGTATCAATATCTGATTCACGCTTAAAAACAGAGGAAACTTTAGACAGCTTTGAATAAAATAGCTTATTGATTATCCTACCAAGGGATGAAGTGCTATCAAACAAGTTAGGCTCTTCATCACTATTTATACGGTATAGAGGAGAATGGATAGCTACAACATAACTACCTATCTGAGTTTGTCCCATCCCAATATGGCTATAATAACTGCCCAAGTGCTTGTTCTTGTTCTTAAAACTTTTCATTTTGCTCGAGCAATGTTTAAGTAACTGGTAAGAAGAAGATAAAAGCTTTATACCATCATCAAATGGAATTGATCCATTTTGAACATCATCAGCAATTGCTCTCACCATTATGGCGTCAAAGTCCAACGGTGATATTTGTTTGATCAATGTATCATGGGGAACTTTCAGATATATGGATAGCTCTTCTATTGTATCTAGTAGAAGGGCGTCATAACGCTTATGGTCCTCACTCAAAGGTAGCGTTACCTCTGACTCAGGAAACTCGTAACTATGCCAGATCTGAAATGTGTCTCTAATTTCAGATGATTTGTGCCAGCCATTTTCCGCTAGGTACTTGGTTACATCATTCAAGGGTAAGTGTATACTCATATTATTAACCCTCTAGCGCTGTATTGTTCCATCAACTCAATGAGAGTGAGATTGTTAAAAGCTTGAGAAAAAGGAACTTTAACTGTCACACTAGTTTTATTGCTGACTTCTGGTTCACCTTCAAGGCTAACCCAGTAACCTGAAAACCTTACGTTTGACTGAAGTGATGAATGTTGAACCCACTCATGATTGTCCTGAGGACAGAAAACCACGATCAAAATCTTTGGGAGATCGTCAACTTCTCTTAGGTCATTGTAATTCTTTATAGGCAGAGGAACGCTCAGCTCTTGTCTTGCCATGTCTATATATTTGTAGTTAGACGTGCACTTGAGTTGTGCCAAAATGCGAGGTTTTTTCCAACGACCTTGAAAGCCTTTACCAATGAGTTCGATATCGATACTCTCATTATCAGTAGTGGGCTCACTATAATTAATCTTCGCAGCTGCACACATCAACTTTACATAGGCAGAGCTAAATCGCTCTTGAGCATCTGTAATATGTAAGCCATAGGAAGCAGGAAGCCTAGCCAAGCTTTGTCCAGTTTCCAATAATGATTCATTTTCCATTAATATTCTCAAATTAAGTATAGAGATTTCATACATCATTCTAAACACAATGAAAATGCTCTATGAAAGCCCGAACGTTTTGTTAAGGAGATGTCAAATAAATTGCTTGGCTGGTTTGCGGATGCTGTGCTTTTTGAGGAGGGCGTGTGCTTGAACAGTCTGCTAATTTTATTATTCTCATTTGTTTAGCTCCAATACGTGTATTCCGAAAATATCCAGTAACTGTTGACGGTCTTTGGCATTTATTTCTTTTATAACCATTATTTCCCCCTTTAGTGAATCTTTCTAAGGCTACTTTTTAATTTATTTATCCAGATTAGTTGTTTCTTTATTAATAAATTTGATTTGTAAGACATATAGTTCGCGTATGTTTGGCTAAAAAGCATAGGTTGGTGCTGAACGAAGTGAAGCCCAACGTTTACCGCGAATTGATATGAAATCTGTTTTACGGATCTACCACGTCCATGTTTATTGCGTTCTGTACCAACCTACAAAAAACCACGCTACCGCCCCTGAGTGACAGCTCCCAGTTCGCTGCTGTTAACCTGCGAGATAGCAACAATCGCTGTCATGGCGTTCTTCCGAGAGGTTGATTGTCATTCGGGTATCTTAAGGGGGAGGGGGGCGCGTTGAGAAGCGTGTTTTGGCGGGAATCTGTGTTGGATCAATAAATTAGTCATCAGTAGCGTTCAATTTGAGCAAATTCGGTTGCCGTAGCTTCCCCTCACCCCAACCCTCTCCCAAGGGGAGAGGGGGCTTGTTCACTGTTGCAAGGTCGCCACAGGCTGGCACGGTTTTGATCCCCCTCTTATTCGCTGTGGCGAGTCCTCTTGTCCAGACCGCGAGGCAGGAGGCCGAGCGAGCGGCGCTGGGCCATGGGCAAAATCGGGAAAGGGCGAGCACCGCTCGACCCGATTTGGCGCGAGAACATGGATGTTCGAAGCGGGCTTTGGCCGAAGCCACGGACGGCGGAGGCCAAAGGCCCATCGGCGCGTGCCGTTGGACAAGAGGATGAGCCAAAGGTACCCGACGTCAGTCGGGCAAATAAGCGGGGAGAAGACCTTTGGTGTGATTTGCTAAAGAGAGCGGGTCTTTCCAAAGTCACTCGCCCGAGCCCGAAGGGCGGGCGAAACGCTGTCGAGGGCGGCGCCCTTGTGTCCTGCGTGGCGAAGCCGCGCCATAGCATCAGCATCAATTCCGCGAACGTCTGATTACGCTTCGCTAATCAGACCTACAAGGGTGGCACCAACCAGGGATGGTGGATAACAAAAGGGAGCCCGCTTGGGCTCCCTTGCTTGTCATGGGGGTGGGCGTTTGACTGAACGCTTAGCGCAGGGTCGCGGCCTTCATCCCTTCCACAAACTCTTTCAGACGAGTGAGCATATGCTCCGGGTTCTGGTGGTGGGTCTCGATGATCTTCACCACGGCGGAGCCGGAGATTGCACCGGCGGCGCCCGCGACAATCGCTTCGCGCACCTGAGCCGGTTCGCTGATGCCAAAACCGAGCAGGGCGGGGGGGGCGTTGAACTCGCGCAGGGTATTGATCAGCCCCTCAACCGGCATGCCGGCCTTGGTCTCGGCACCGGTGACGCCAGCTCGGCTCACCAGATAGGTGTAACCATTGCCGAGCTCCGCCACCTGTTTCAGGGTCTCGGCGTCGCCATTGGGCGGGGCGATAAAGATGCTGTCGATGCCGAACTTGTCGGCGGCCGCCTTGTAAGGGGCGCACATCTGCACCGGTACGTCGGCGACCAGCACCGAATCCACGCCCGCCTGCTGGCACTTCTCGTAGAAGCCTTCAATTTTGCGCACATAGACCAGGTTGGCGTAGACCAAGAGGCCAATGGGCAGCTGCGGGTACTTGGCGCGGATGCGGCCAAGCAGCTCGAAACAGTCGTCCGGGGTGGTGTGGCTGGCAAAGGCGCGCAGGGCGGCGCCCTGAATGGTGGGGCCGTCCGCCACCGGATCGGAGAAGGGAATGCCGAGTTCGAGGGCATCGGCGCCCCCTGCGACCAGCGCATCGACGATGGCCAGCGACAATTCGGGTGTCGGGTCACCCAGCATCACGAACGGCACAAAGGCGCCCTGATTGGTCGCGTCCAGACGGGAGAAGAGTTGTGCGTAACGGTTCATGACAAGGTTCCTTCTTTCTCGAAAATGTCGGCAACGGTGAAGATATCTTTGTCGCCACGGCCGGAGAGGTTGACGATGAGCACCTGCTCTTTTTCCGGTTCACTGCGGGCCATCTTGAGGGCGTGGGCCAGCGCGTGGGAGGACTCCAGCGCCGGGATGATGCCTTCGGATTTGGCCAGCTCCTGGAAGGCGTCCAGTGCCTCCTTGTCGGTCACCGAGGGGTACTCGGCGCGGCCGATGGCGGCCAGATGGGCGTGCTGCGGGCCGACGGAGGGGAAATCCAGCCCTGCCGAGACGGAGTAGGACTCCTGAATTTGCCCCTGATTGTCCTGCATCAGGTAGGAGTGCATGCCAAAGAAGACCCCCTTGCTGCCGTGGCCCAGCGGCGCACCGTGCTCGCCGCTCTCGATGCCGTGACCACCCGGTTCGACGCCGATAAGGCGCACCGATGGCTCATCGATAAAGTCGGCAAACATGCCGATGGCATTCGAGCCGCCGCCGACGCAGGCGATCACTGCATCGGGCAGTCGCTCCTCCTTCTCGAAGCACTGGGCCTTGGCCTCTTCGCCGATCATCTTCTGGAACTCCCGCACGATAGTGGGGAAGGGGTGCGGGCCGGCGGCGGTGCCGAGCAGGTAGTGGGCCGACTCGTAGTTGGCGGCCCAGTCACGCAGCGCCTCGTTGCAGGCATCTTTCAGGGTGCTGGAGCCGGAGTGCACCGGAATGACGGTGGCGCCCATCAGCTTCATGCGAAATACGTTCGGTTTCTGGCGCTCGCAATCCTTGGCACCCATATAGACCCGGCACTTGAGGCCGAGCAGGGCGCAGGCCAGTGCCGTGGCCACGCCGTGCTGACCGGCGCCGGTCTCGGCGATGATCTCGCTCTTGCCCATCCGCTTGGCCAGCAGCGCCTGACCCAGCACCTGGTTGGTCTTGTGGGCGCCGCCGTGCAGCAGATCTTCGCGCTTCAGATAGAGGCGGGTCTTGGTGCCCTTGGTCAGATTGCGGGTCAGGGTGAGCGGGGTCGGGCGACCGGCATACTCGGTCAGCAGGGACTGAAACTCGGCGATAAAGGCCGGATCATCCTTGGCATCGACAAAGGCTTTCTCCAGCTGGAGCAGGGCCGGGATAAGGATTTGGGGTACATACATACCGCCAAATTCACCAAAAAACGGGTTGAGCAGGGTCATGGCTTCTTCCTTGTATTAGCTAAATCGAAACATCAAAAAGGGTTGCGTTACAGGTTGCGCAGTGCGCCGAAGGCGGCTGCAATCTTGTGCGCATCCTTCTGGCCCGGGGCACTCTCCACCCCGGAGTTGAAATCAAGGCCGAGGCAGCCCACTTGCACCGCCTGCAGGGCGTTGTCGGGGTTAAGGCCCCCCGCCAGCATCAGCTTGGCTTTATCGAGGGTGGCCAGCATGGCCCAGTCGAACGCCTGACCGGTACCGCCGCTCTGGTTGCCGACTTTCGTATCCAGCAGCAGGCGATCCGCCGGGTAGTCTAGGGCGGGCAGCGGCTCGTCGCTTTCTTTGCCGAGAGAGACGCCTACGGCCTTCCAGACCTGGCAGCCCGCGGGCAGCAGCGGACGCAGAGTATCGATATAGGCGGCATCCTCATCCCCATGCAGTTGCACCGCGGCTAGCCCCAACGCATCCACCGTCTTGGCAATGGTGGCGGGCTGGGCGTTGCGAAATACCCCGACGTAGGAGAGCGGTGCGCCCGCCATCACGGCGCGGGCGGCGGGGATGTCCACATAGCGCGGGCTTTTCGCCACAAAAATCAGACCGCCAAACACCGCACCCGCCTGATGGGCAGCGGCGGCGTCTTCGGCGCGGGTCAGGCCGCACACCTTGTTTTGGCCCAGTACCAGCTTGCGCACAGCCGCCTCCAGATCCGGCTCGGCCATCAATGACGAGCCCACCAGAAAGCCTTTGGCGTGGTGGCGCAGATCCGCTACCTGAGCGCGGTGATTGATGCCGGATTCGCTGATCACCACCCGATCGCTCGGGATATCTTTGGCCAGCTGTTTGGTGCGGTTGAGATCGACGCTCAGGTCGCGCAGATCCCGGTTGTTGATGCCGATGACTGGCGCACCCAGCGCGATGGCGCGGGTCAGCTCCTCCTCGTTGCTCACCTCGGTGAGCACGCCCAGACCCAGCTCCTTGGCCACCGCGAACAGGGCGCGATAGCCCTCGTCGGTGAGCACGGAGAGCATCAGCAGGATGGCGTCTGCCTGATAGTGGCGGGCCAGATAGACCTGATAGGGGTCAATCATGAAATCCTTGCAGAGCACCGGCTGCGACACGCGGCTGCGCACCCGCGGCAAAAAGGCGAAATCCCCCTGAAAGAACTTCTCGTCGGTTAGCACCGAGATGGCGGTGGCGTATTTGCCATAGATGTCGGCGATGGCCTCCGGGCTGAAATCGTCGCGGATCAACCCCTTGGAGGGGGAGGCCTTCTTGCACTCCAGAATAAAGCGGGTGGAGCCCGCCTTGAGCGCCCCGACGAAATCCCGATCGCTTGGGGTCAGCGCGCTCTGGAAGCTCTCCAGCGGCTGGGTCAGTTTGCGGGCGGCGACCCACTCCTGCTTGGCCGCCACGATCTTGCCGAGAATGGTCTGGCTGATGGAGGCCATGTTCAGAAATGCATGGGGGGCAATAAGGTCTGACATCTCGTTATCCTTGCGAAACTGGCTCTTGCCCTGCGGGCGTTCTGAATGACTGTTGTGCAATGTGGTGGCTGACATCATGCCTCCTGATGACCCGCTTCCTGATGGCTTAAAGTGGCGAGGCGGGCAGCGAGCTCCGCTGCCTTGCCGCTCGCCAGCACCGCCAGCACCTCTGCCGCTGCGCTCTTGAGATCGGTCGCCTTGCCCGCCATCAGCAGCAGCGGCGCCACATTGGCGGCAATGGCGGCGTTGTGGGCCGGGGTGCCACGCCCTTCCAGAATGGCGGCGGTGATGGCGCGGTTCTCTTCAGGCTCACCGCCCTGAATGGCGCTGACCGGATAGGTCTCGAGGCCAAAGTCAGCCGGGGTGATCAGAAACTCGCGGATCTCGCCGTCACGGATCTGGGCCACCTGGGTCGGGCCGTGGATGGCAATTTCATCCAGCCCGGCGCCGTGAACCACCATACCGGTTTTCAGCCCCAGTGCCAGCAGGGTTTCTGCGATGGGGCGCACCAGCTCGGGGGCATAGACCCCCATCAACTGATAGGTGGGACGAGCGGGGTTGATAAGCGGCCCCAGCACGTTGAACAGGGTGCGGGTCTTGAGGGCCTGACGCACCGGCATGGCGTGGCGCACCCCGGCGTGGTACTGGGGGGCGAACAGGAAGCAGATGCCGAGCTCATCGAGGCAGCGGCGCGCCTGCGCCGGGCTCATGTCGAGCTTGATGCCCATTTTGTCCAGCAGATCGCTCGAACCCGACTTGCTCGAGACCGAGCGGTTGCCGTGCTTGGCCACTTTCAGGCCGCAGGCGGCGGCGACCAGCGCCGAAGTGGTGGAGACGTTGATGGTGTTGAGGCCATCGCCACCGGTGCCAACGATGTCGCAGAAGGCATAGTCCGGACGCGGGAAGTCGCGTGCTTCTGCCAGCAGCGCCTCGGCGGCGCCGGCGATCTCCTCCGGGGTCTCTCCCTTGATCTTGAGGGCGGTCAAGAGACTTGCGAGCACGATGGGATCCACTTCGCCACGTACCACCTGACCGAAGGCGTCGCGGGTACTTTCACGGCTCAGAGACTGACCCTGATAGAGGGTGTTGAGATGTTGATGCATGTTGGTCTCCTTACCGCACACTGCTTTCTGGACGGGTGATATGGGCGAGCGCCTGAGTCAGCAGACGGGCCCCTTCCGAGGTCATGATGGATTCCGGGTGGAACTGGAAACCCAGCACCCGCTCATCCTGCTGCTCGATGGCCATGGGCATCCCCTGATAGTGGGCAATCACCGTCAGCTCTTCCGGTACATAGGTGGCGACCAGCGAGTGGTAGCGGGCCACCGGCAGCGGGCTCGGCAGACCGGCGAAGGCGCCGTGGCCGTTGTGCTCAATCAGCGAACGCTTGCCGTGGACGATCTCGCCCGCCGCACCGACGGTGCCGCCGTAGGCTTCGCACAGGGCCTGATGGCCGAGACAGATGCCGAGGATAGGTACCTGACCGCGGGCCAGTTTGATGAGATCAATCAGGCAACCCGCTTCGTGGGGAGCACCCGGGCCCGGCGAGAGCACCAGCACGGCGTCCCCTTCACAGGCGGCAATCTCGCTCATGATGCGGCTGGCCGGCAGGCTGTTGCGGTAGATCCGCACCGGATAGCCGAGGGAGCGGAACTGGTCGACGAGGTTGTAGGTAAATGAATCGAAGTTATCGAGCAGGAAGATGTTAGTGGCAGTTGATCCGGTACTCATTGGCTCACGTCCTTATGTTGCTCCTGCTGGGCGCTCAGGGCTTGCAGGGAGGTGCCATGGCTGGCGGCGATGGCGGCCAGCACGGCGGCAGCCTTGGCGCGGGTTTCGTCCGCTTCGGCTTGCGGCTTGGAGTCATAAACTACCCCGGCGCCGGCCTGTACGTGGGCCACGCCATCTTTGACAAATGCCGAGCGGATGACGATGCAGGTATCCATCTCGCCTGCGCCGTTGATGTAGCCAACCGCACCGCCGTAGCTGCCGCGGCGCTTGCCTTCCACCATGCGAATAAGCTCGCTGGCGCGGATCTTCGGTGCGCCGGTGAGGGTGCCCATGTTCATGCAGGCCTGATAGGCGTGCAGGGCGTCAAGGTCGGAACGCAAGGTGCCGACCACCTTGGAGACCAGGTGCATCACGTGGCTGTAGCGATCCACTTTGAGCAGCTCCTTGACGTAGCGGGTGCCGGGCTCCGAGATGCGGGCGATGTCGTTGCGCCCCAGATCCACCAGCATCAGGTGCTCGGCCACCTCTTTTTCGTCCTGACGCAGCTCCAGCTCGATACGGCCATCGAGATCCCGGTTGATGCTGCCATCCGGGTTGAAGCCGCGGCGGCGGGTACCGGCGATGGGGTACATCTCCACATCGCGGCTGGCGGCGCAGAATTTCACCGCGCTCTCCGGCGAGGCGCCAAACAGGGTGAAGCCCTCATCCTGTACGTAGAACATGTAGGGGCTGGGATTGGTCTGCTTGAGGCGGCGATAGGCGGCCAGGGGGCTCGGGCAGGGCAGGGAGAAGCAGCGGGACGGCACCACCTGGAAGATGTCGCCACGGCGGATAAAGCCCTTGAGCTTCTCCACCTCGGCGCAGAACTGCTTGTCGCTCTTGTCCACGCTCATGCCGCCGGTCAGGGGTTGGGTGGTCAGCTCGGCGCAGAGGGGTTGCTGGCATATCTGTTTGAAGTCGGTGAGCCGTTCGGTCAGGCGGGTGTATCTGTCTTCAACCTGGCTTTCGTCGCTGTCGCCGCCAAAGATGCAGGCCAGCAGTTGAGTGGTGCGTTCGATATGGTCGATGGTGATCAGGGTTTCGGCCACATAGAAGCAGTAGTCGGGGCAGTCATTGCTCCCCTGTGGCACTTCGGGCAGATCTTCAAAAGAGGCGATCAGGTCGTAGGCGAAGCTGCCCGCCATAAAGAGGGCTTCTTTACCCAACTGGCAATCAAGCTCCCGCTGCAGGGTGCGCAACACGTCCAGCACGCTGCTCCCCTTGAGGCGGGAATCTTCGTCCTGCTCCCGATCGGAGGCCGGGAAATCGAGTTGCAGCTCGCCATCTACCAGTGAGCGGGCAACCACCGCAGGCAGCCGCTCTGCCAGCAGGCTCTGCAACTGGGCGCCGTTGTCGTTCAGGCTGCGCACCCGCACGGTGCGGCCACGGCACTCGATGCGCAGGCAGGCGTCTACCAGCAGCAGGCTCTGTTTGCCCGCTTTGGAGTCGATCTCCACCGATTCCAGCAGCAGGTTGTTGGGGCGGCCCTGACAGAGGCGGGTATAGAGCGCCAGCGGATCGGCCACATAGGGGGCGTTGAGCTTGAGGGTATCGAATTCACCCAGAGGAAGGCGATGTGTGGCTGTCATAGTGCGTTCCCTTGCGTGTGATGTGTTTTACCGATGTTCATGACGTTGAATTCCTTGAAAATTTAATTGGTCCGGGGTGGCTGGTTCAGGGGCGCCATCGCCAGGTCAGCTTGCTTGTCTGAATTCTCGGTTTCATCACAGGTCCATTTGCCGGATAATAAAAAAGCCCGCTGGGGTCAGCGGGCTTTTTCTTTGGGTTCTTAATTTGCTGTCAGATTACAGGTACAGCAACGACCACACGCCCGCATGTCAGGGAGTGTGCCACCACCAGATGGTCAGGATGGAAGTCGTTTGCATGATAAAGTCCTGTAAAAAGATGTTTGCAATGAAGTGCCTACAGAAAACGATAAAGCCGCGGCCAAGTCAAGTCGCTTTTTAGCCTTCTTTCACCGATTTGCCATGAATGGTGACCTGACCACGAGAGCGGAATAACCTGATGAGATTCGATCTTCACTGCCATACCACTGCCTCCGACGGGGTGCTGAGCCCAGCCGAACTGGTGCGCCGCGCCGCCGAAAAACAGGTCGAGGTGTTAGCAGTTACTGACCACGACACCCTCGCCGGGCTTGATGAGGTGCGTCGCACCATCGAAGCTGAGCTACTGCCGCTGCGACTGGTGAGCGGGGTCGAGATCTCCACCGGCTGGGAGCATCACGAAATTCATATCGTGGCGCTGGGGGTGGATGAAAAAAATCCGCAGTTGACCGACTTTCTGGCCGGTCAGCTGGCGCGCCGTGAGGCGCGTGCGCTGGAAATCGGGCGTCGTCTGGAGAAGTGCCTCATCCCCGGCACCTATGAAGAGGCCAAACAGTTGGCCGGTGACGCCGCCGTGACCCGTGCCCACTTTGCCCGGGTGCTGGTGGCGCGCGGGGTGGCCGACAACATGCAGAAGGTATTCAAAAAGTACCTGAGCCGTGGCAATAAAGGCTATGCTCCGGCCGAGTGGCCCGAGATGAGCGAAGCCATCGCTGCCATTCACGCCGCTGGCGGGCTGGCGGTGCTGGCTCATCCGAGCCGTTACGATCTCACCGCCAAGTGGATCAAGCGGCTGCTGGTGGCCTTCAAAGCGGCAGGTGGCGATGCCATGGAGGTCTCGCTGCCTCAGCAGAGCCCGCAGGAGCGGGCCAATCTGGGCCAGTGGGCCAAGGATCACGACCTCTATATCTCGGTGGGATCGGATTTTCACTTCCCCTCCAACTGGACCGAGCTGGGCCGCCACCTCTGGCTGCCCAAAGAGGGGATGCCCGTCTGGTTGGCCTATCCAAGTCACTTTGGGCTCACCACCGAGCAACATGCCGAGCTGCTGGCGAGCCGGTAACGGCGCCAGCGAAATAGGGAACAAACCGGGCAAGAGGGGATTCCCATAGTGTGGCTGGCCTATCCAAGTCACTTTGGGCTCACCACCGAGCAGCATGCCGAGCTGCTGGCAAGCCGGTAACGGCGCCAGCGAAGCGGCCACAAACAGGTTAAGGTAGTGTCATGGGTTATTGACCCGTGACCATACGAGCGGGCAGGTATTGCTGCCCCCATTGCGAGAACAAGCTATGAGTCAGCATTTTTACGTACATCCGGAAAACCCCCAGGCCCGACTGATCGGTCAGGCGGTACAGATCATCCAGAACGGCGGTGTGATCGTCTATCCGACCGACTCCGGTTATGCGCTGGGTTGCCAGATGGGTGACAAGGGCGCGCTGGAGCGCATCTGCCGCATCCGTCGCCTCGACGCCAACCACGACTTCACCCTGGTGTGCCGCGATCTCTCCGAGATCTCCACCTACGCCAAGGTCGACAACAGCGCATTTCGCCTGATCAAGAACAACACCCCGGGTGCCTACACCTTCATCTTCAAGGCCACCAAGGAGGTGCCGCGCCGCCTGATGAACGAGAAGAAGAAGAGCATCGGCATCCGGGTACCGGACAACAAGATTGCCCAGGCGCTGCTGGAGGCCCTCGGCGAGCCGCTGCTCTCCACCACATTGATCCTGCCGGAGTCAGAGATGGCCGAGTTCGATCCGGAAGAGATCTTCGACAAGCTGGGCAAGCAGATCGATTTGGTGGTCAACGGCGGTTATCTGGGCGAGCAGCCCACCACTGTGGTGGATTTCTCTGACGACGAGCCGGTATTGCGTCGTCGCGGTGCCGGAGACCCGACCCCGTTTGAGTGATGTCGCTGAACCGGTGACTGTTCCTTCCGCCGAGACGGGGGCTGGCGCCGCATTACCCATCGCTAAAGTCCTGGGGCAGCCCTATCACGAGCTGCCCCAGGACCTGTTCATCCCGCCCGATGCGCTGGAGGTGTTCCTCGATACCTTCGAGGGGCCGCTCGATCTGCTGCTCTATCTGATCCGGCGCCAGCAGCTTGATATCCTCAACCTGCCAATCCTTCAGATCACTGCCCAGTACATGGAGTACGTGGAGCTGATGCAGGGGCTCAACCTTGAGCTGGCAGCCGAATATCTGCTGATGGCAGCCTGGCTGGCGGAGATCAAATCCCGCCTGCTGCTGCCCAAGGCACCGGAGCTGGAGGATGAAGATGAGGGAGAAGACCCGCGGGTGACCCTTATTCGCCGCCTGCAGGAGTACGAGCGCTACAAGGTAGGTGCAGAGAGGGTCAATGAGCTGCCACGGGTGGAGCGGGAGATTTATATCGCAGCCGCCTTGCCCCCCGATTTTGGCGCCCTCAAGCCACTGGCGCCTGATGTTTCGCTGGTTGAGCTCGCCCTTTACATGCAAAGTGTGGTAAAACGCGCGACTCATTTCGAACATCACCAAATCCGCCGCGAACAGATCCCGACCCGGGTGCGCATGGCGGAGATCCTCGCCATGCTCACGCTGGGGCAGACCCTGCGCCTTGAGCAGGTGCTGCGCGCCGAAGAGGGGCGCATGGGGGTACTGGTGACGTTTCTGGCCCTGCTGGAGCTGTGCAAGGAGCAACTGATCTGGATCCTGCAGGCTGAACCACTCGGCCCAATCCATTTCGCATTGGCCGAGCAGAGCGAGGAGGGCAACCGTGGCGCTGCCCACTGAACGACTCAAGACCTTGATCGAAGCGGCGCTGTTTGTGGCCGGTCGTCCGCTCAATGTCAGCGAACTGAAAAGCAGCGTGCTGGCCGATTATCCGGTGACCAGTCGCTATGTTCAGCTACTGTTGGCCGAGATCAGGCAAGATTACAGCTCGCGAGGCGTCGAACTCAAAGAGGTCGCCTCCGGCTGGCGCTTTCAGGCGCGTCAGGAGTATGCCGAGGAGCTCTCGCGGCTCTGGAGCGAGCGGGCGCCGCGTTATTCGCGCGCCGTGATGGAGACGCTGACCCTGATTGCCTATCGCCAACCCATCACCCGGGCCGAGATAGAAGCGATCCGCGGGGTGGCGGTGTCGAGCCAGATAGTGAATACCCTGAAAGAGCGTGGCTGGGTGCGCAGCATAGGCCACAAAGAGGTGGCAGGTCGCCCCGAGCTGCTCGCCACCACCAGAGAGTTTCTGGATTACTTTAATCTGCAGAGTCTGGAGCAGCTCCCCGAGCTGGATCCGGAGCTGCAACCCCTGTTGCCCTCTGCGGTGGACGGGGAGAGCGATGCCCGGTGAATGGCGCCCAAGTGTGCCTATTTCACCGAGATATACATTTTTCAACTGTGGTGAGCGCTCCAACCGGCGTTTGTTACAGTTAACCCCGTTGCCCCTTTTACCAGTGGGCAGCGATCAACAATCAGGTAACCCCGATGAGTGAAAAACTGCAAAAAGTGTTGGCCCGCGCGGGTCACGGCTCCCGTCGTGAGATGGAGGCCCTGATCACCGCAGGTCGGGTCAGTGTGGATGGCAAGGTCGCCACACTGGGGGATCGCGTCGAAGTGAACGCCGTGATCCGGGTGGATGGTCACCAGGTCAAGACCCGCGCCGCAGAGGAAGTGATCTGCCGCGTATTGGCTTACCACAAGCCGGAAGGGGAGATGTGTACCCGTCACGATCCGGAAGGTCGTCCCACCGTGTTTGATCGTCTGCCCAAGATGGAAGGTGCCCGCTGGATCGCGGTCGGCCGCCTCGACGTCAACACCTCAGGTCTGTTGCTGTTCACCACCGACGGTGAGCTGGCCAACCGACTGATGCACCCGAGCCACGAAGTGGAGCGGGAATATGCGGTTCGTGTCTTTGGCGAAATCACCGAAGCCATGCTGCAGCGTCTGCGCAAGGGCGTGCAGCTGGAAGATGGCACAGCCAAGTTCAACAAGATCAAACCTGCTGGCGGTGAGGGTCTGAACCAGTGGTTCAACGTCACCCTGACCGAAGGTCGCAACCGTGAAGTGCGCCGCCTGTGGGAATCCCAGGAAGTGCAGGTGAGCCGCCTGATGCGGATCCGCTACGGCGACGTCAAGCTGGACCGCGGCATTCCGCGCGGCGGCTGGCAAGAGCTGAAACTGCCGGAAGTGAACTATCTGCGCGGTCTGGTCAACCTGCCGCCGGAGACCGAATCCAAGGTCGATCTGCAGCAGGATGGCAAAACCAGCCGTCACAAGCAGGCCGCCCAGATCCGTCGCGCCGTACAGCGTCACAAAGAGATGCAGGGCAAAGAGCCGCGCGCTCGCGCCACCACCGCCCGTCGCAAGCCGCAAGCTTCTACCCGCAACTCCGGTACCGGCAGCAAGTAAGCCGACAACCCGTTGCGAACTGTGTGCCGTCAAAGAGCGCGCAGTCGGCCAAGCAAAGGCCCGCACCAACAGGTGCGGGCCTTTTTTGTCAGCGCGTTGCCTGGCGGCAATATTATTGGACCTGTGCCACCGCTTCACGAGTGAGTCGGCCGATCTCTTCCCACTGTTTCTCTGCGATCAGTTTCTTGTCGACCATCCAGGAACCACCACACGCAATGACCCGCGGGATCGCCAGGTATTCATTGATATTGTGAGTCGAGATCCCGCCAGTGGGCATCAGCGTGATCTGGGTATAAGGTGCCAGCAGCGCCTTGATCATCGCGCTACCACCCGATGCTTCGGCCGGGAAGAACTTCAGGGTCGTCAGCCCCATCTCCAGCGCCGCTTCAATGGTGCTGGGGTTATTGACCCCAGGGATGATGGGGATGTCGAGCTCCTGACAGGCCTTGACCGTATTGGGGTTAAAACCGGGGGAGACGATAAAGGTAGCGCCCGCCTCTTTGGCTGCGCTCACCTGCTCGCGGTTGAGCACGGTGCCTGCGCCAATCAGCATCTCTGGATATGCCTTGCGCAGCAAACGGATAGCTTCGACAGCCGCGGCGGAGCGGAAGGTGATCTCGGCAACCGGCAGCCCGTTATTGGCCAAGGCTGCCCCCAGTGGAATGATATCTTCAGCCTGCTCGATGGCGATCACCGGGATCACTTTCAGCGCCTGCAGTTGTTCAGTAATGGATGACATTCAGTTGACCTCGTTTAGTGTGATGCTGGTTTGATGAAGCTGTCGGTGACACTGCGGGTGGCACTTTCCGCAATAATTGCCCCCTTGTGCTGGATGACGATCCCCGCCAGTCGGTGGCCCATGCGGGCACACTCGTCGATCGCCCGTCCTTGCAGGTAGCCAGCCAGAAAACCGGCATTGAAGGAGTCACCGGCCGAGGTGGTATCCACCACCTTGCTGACCGCTTGGGTAGGGATAGTGATGGCAGGTTCCCCGGTTTGCAGGGCCTGGTAACAGCAGCCAGCCGCCCCCTGTTTGACCACCGCCTGCTGCACCCCGGCCGCCTTGAGGCGCTGCAGGGTCCGGGTCACATCCTCGTCCCCCCACAGGGCCTGCTCATCGTCGTCGGTGACCAGGGCCAGCGCGGTGATGGCCAGCAGTTGCTGGTAACAGGCCCGGGCGTCGGCCGGACTCTGCCACAGGGCGGGGCGATAGTTGCTGTCAAAGATGATCGCCACGTCCGCCCGGTGCAGTTCAGCCAGCCACAGCAGCAGCGCCTGCCGATCTGCCGCGGGCAGGATCGCCAGCGAAATACCGCTGAGATAGAGCGCATCCACGTCGCTGACGGCCTGCTTGAGCTGTGGCAACTGCGGATGCTGCATCAGGTAACGGGCAGCCGAATCGTTGCGCCAGTAGAGGAAGGTGCGCTCGCCGTGCTCATCAAGCTGGATTAGATAGAGGCCGGGATGACGCTGTTGATCGATGAGCACCGTACTGGTGTCGATCCCGGCCTGTTGCCAACGCGCAATGATTTGCTGGCTGAGCGGGTCTTGGCCCATGGCGGTCAGGTAGCTCACCTGAATATCGGTGGGTTGGGAGGCTCGCGCGAGATAGATGGCGGTATTGAGGGTATCGCCCCCAAATGCCTGCTGCATGTCGCCAAAAGGTGTGCCATTGAGTTCAATCATGCACTCCCCGAGCAGGGCAATCCGTTTCATCCCCGGGCTCCTGGCAGCTGAAAGTAGCGGGTTGCATTGTGATAGCAGATATCCTGGATCATTTTCCCGGACAGCTGCAGGTCATTGGGGATTTCGCCCTGCTCAATCCAGCGCCCCACCATGTCGCACAAAATGCGGCGGAAATATTCGTGGCGAGTGTAGGAGAGGAAGCTGCGGGAGTCGGTCAACATGCCGACAAACTGGCTGAGCAGGCCTAGTTGAGAGAGCTGCTCCAGCTGGCGCTGCATACCATCTTTCTGATCGTTGAACCACCAGCCTGAGCCGAACTGGATCTTGCCTGCAATGCCTCCCCCCTGGAAGTTGCCCGCCATGGTTGCCAGCACCTCGTTATCACGAGGGTTAAGGCAATAGAGGATGGTCTTGGGCAGCTCATCGGTTTGATCCATCTCATCCAGCAGATGAGCAAGCTCCCAGGCAAACGGCTTGTCTCCGATAGAATCAAAGCCACAGTCTGCGCCAAGCAGAGTGAACATGCGGCTGTTGTTATTACGTTGAGCGCCCAGATGCAACTGCATCACCCAGCCTCGCTTGGCGTATTGACGGCCGAGCCATACCTGAACGGCAGTGGAGAAGGCTGCAATCTGCGATTCGTCCAGCACCTCTCCGGCCAGTCGGCGCTGGAGCAGTTGAGTCAGGGTCGCATCGGAGGGAACTGGTGCATAACGCACCACTTCGATACCGTGATCCGCTGCCCGGCAACCATGTCGGGCGAAGTGTTCAAGGCGCCGTTCCAGCGCAGTCAGCAAGTCGGCAAAGGTAGTAATGTCGACATCGGCGGCGGCACCCAATGTCCCAATGTAGTCAGCAAAACCGGCTTGCTCGATCTTGAATACCTTGTCGGGGCGCCAGCTGGGGAGCACCTCGATAGCAAAACCGGGGTCCTCGGCAATCTGGCGATGATAGATAAGTGAATCCACCGGATCATCTGTGGTACCGACCATGCGGACATTCATCTGCTGCATCAACCCGCGGGCGGAGAAGGCCGGGGTGGCGAGCAGTTCGTTGCAGTGATCCCATACCTTGTCGGCGGTGTTTGGCGCCAGGGTGATACCCTCCAGACCGAAGGGGCGGCGCAGTTCTAGATGGGTCCAGTGATAGAGAGGGTTACCCAGCGTTTGCGGGACTGTCTGTGCCCACGCATTGAACTTGTCACGACTGCTGCTGTTTTTGCCGGTGATCAGAGCCTCAGGGATACCGGCGCTGCGCATGGCTCGCCATTTGTAATGGTCCCCCTCCAGCCAGATCTGGCCCAGATCATCGAATCGGCGATCTTCCGCTATCTCTTGTGGATTGAGATGGCAGTGGTAGTCATAGATAGGCATATCAGCGGCATAGTCATGGTAGAGATGACGTGCCGCATCGCTGTTCAACAGAAAATCCTTACACAGGAAAGACTTCATATTCATTTCTCCCTTGGCCCGGTCGTTGCCAGATATGGTGATTAGAGCGCAGCGACGCAGTGACGGGCGCCGTGGTCAAGCAGTCCTTGATAGGCCCGAGTGACCGCATCGACAAAAGCACCCTGTTGCGGCAGTTCCGGGCCAAAGATGGCCTCAATGGCCAGCAACGGTTTGACCACGTTGCAACTGAGGCCGTGCTCTGCATAGATCGCCTGGAAGCGGGGTAGCAGGGGATCCCTGACATCGATCACCTCACCGTTTTCTCCCTCACCGCTGACATAACGCATCCATCCGGCGATGCCCAATGCCAGATGCCGGTAATCACTGCCGTTCTTCAGATGGAAGAGGACGGAGTCGACCATGCGTTGTGGCAGCTTTTGACTGCCATCCATGGCGATTTGCCAGGTCTGGTGTTTGAGCGAGGGGTTGGTGAAACGGGTGATCAGTTGTTGGGCATAGCCCTCGAGATTAGTTCCAACAGGCATGTTCAGGGTTGGCGCCTGTTCATTGAGCATCAGATCAAGTGCTGCCTGGCGGTAGGCCGGATTGGTCATGGTGTCTGCGATATGGGCATAGCCGCCGAGGTAGCCGAGATAGGCGAGAAATGAGTGGCTGCCGTTCAGCATGCGCAATTTCATCTCTTCAAAGGGCACGACATTGCTGACAAATTCGGCACCGGCCAGATCCCAGTTTGGTCGGCCATTGACGAAATTATCTTCAATCACCCATTGCCGGAATGGCTCGCAGGCAATACCACAGGGGTCAGCCACACCAATTGCCTGCTCAATCTCGGCCAGCGTCTCCGGGGTGGCTGCAGGTACGATGCGGTCGACCATGGTGCAAGGGAAGGTGACCTGCTCACGGATCCAGGATGCCAGCTCTCCATCGAGCAGTTCGGCAAATCCCAGAATGGACTGACGTGCAACATGACCATTTTCCTGCACGTTGTCGCAAGACATGACTGTAAAGGGGGGGAGGCAACGCTCTTTGCGCAGGCGCAGGGCGGCAACGATGCAGCCGATGGCGGAAGTGGGGGCATCAGGGTGCTGCAAGTCGTGCTGGATCAACGGATTCTGAGGGTTGAACTGCCCGGTGGCAGGGTCTGCACAATAACCTTTTTCAGTGATCGTCATGGATACAATGGCGACTTGCGGTTCTGCCATCTTCTCGAGGATGGCGGACATGCCGTCAAAGGTGGGGTGCAGTGACTCCACCACAGAACCAATCACTTTGGGCTGTACGCTCTCGGCACCCTTCTCCAGCACGGTGTAGAGGTGGTCTTGTGCTCTGAGCGATCGGATCAGCTCCTCTCCACCGAACAGGTTGACCTCGCAGATCCCCCAGTCTCCGCCATGTTTAGCCAGCATTTCGTGCGTGATCAGTGCCTGATGTGCTCGATGGAATGCGCCGAAGCCAAGGTGGACGATCCGGCTTTTTAGTTCACCACGTAGATACATAGTGTTTAATTTTTTTGTATGAAGCTCACAGCTAGCAATATTCATTGGTATGTTATCCTTGTTGCTCAGTAGCCAAGCAAGATCTGAGGGAGCCACAAGCTAAGTTGCGGGATATATGTGACCAACATCAGTGAGATGAACATGGCCGCGTAAAAAGGCAGTAATGGTTTGATTACTCGGTCAATAGATATATTTGCAACCGAGCAGCCTACGAAAAGTGCACTTCCGACTGGAGGGGTACAGATCCCTATCGCCAGATTAAAGGTCATCATTACGCCAAAGTGGACGGGATCAATTCCTAGATCTAGCGCAATAGGTAGAAATATTGGTGTAAAGATGAGGACTGCGGGAGTCATATCCATAAAAATTCCCACAATCAGCAAGATGATATTTATTATCAATAAAAGTACCAAGGGGTTATCAGAAACTGCCAATAACGCATCCGAAATCATATAGGGGATGTCAGCATTAGCCATTGCCCAAGACATTCCCATGGATGCACCGACTAGCAATAGTACAATCGAGGTTGTAATCGCAGATTCGAGCACTATTTTTGGTAACTGTTTGAATGATACCTCTCGGTATATTAATACAGCCAAGACTAACGTGTATATAACTGCGATGGCGGATGCTTCTGTCGCAGTAAATATTCCACCAATAATTCCACCCATAATAAGTATGACGAGTAGTAACGAAGGCAGTGCTTTAACTGTAGTATCCCATATTTGGGAACAACTTGGTTTTGGGGAAACTGGATAGCCTCTACGTTTGGCGATAATACCTGCAACGATCATTAGGCTCAATCCCATTAATATCCCTGGGATATAGCCAGCCAAGAATAATGCTGCAATAGAAGTCCCCCCAGATACTAAAGAAAAAACAATTAGGGTGTTACTGGGAGGAATCAGTAAACCGCTTGGACAAGAGCTTATATTGGCGGCTGCAGAAAATGCAGGGTCATATCCCTCTTTTTTCTGCATCGGTGCCATAGTGCCACCAACGGCGGCAGCAGAAGCAACAGCAGAACCTGAAATAGCACCAAAAAGCATATTGGCCATTATGTTCACATGTGCCAGTGAACCTGGTAAGCGACCCCCAAGAACTTTCGCTAGGTTGATTAGTCGTGCAGCGATACCTCCCTGATTCATGATATTACCAGCTAAAATAAAGAATGGGATCGCTAATAGAGCAAAGTTATCCATTCCCACAGCCATTCGTTGCGCAACGACTGTGATTGCCGTATCAAGTGGTAATGCCATTGCGATGGTAAGTAATGAAGACAATCCGATTGCAAATGAAACCGGAAGACCAATAAACAATAATATTCCAAAACTTCCAAACAAAGTGAGAATGACTTGCCAGTCCATAAATTACACCTTAATCCTGATTAACATTGTTCGGGAACAACATCGAAACTATTTTGCTTTTTTGTCACAAGTAAAAGCATGAAGTGTATTGAGTAAATCACCATCAAGATGCCGGTGATGGGGAGGCAGAAATATACATACCCCATTTCGATACCGAGAGCTGGTGTTAACTGGCCTGCGGCTAAGGTTTGGATAGTTAGAACTGAACCGCCATAGATAAGTACAATAACCGCAAAGGCAGTGATCGCTATTTGAATGAAGAGCTCTGCCAAAATCTTTCGTTTACCACTTAGCTTCATGACGAGCAAGTCAATTGCTAGATGTCTTTTTTGTCCTGTGGTATAGGCCGCCCCTATCATTGCGACCCACATGAACAAATAGCGAGATAGCTCATCTGTTATGGTACTAGGGGTGGCAAAGATGTAGCGTGACAACACTTGCCACACGACACACACAACTAAAAAGACAGACAAGCAAATTGTAAATATTGCGAGCGTCTGATTTAGATGAAAGATAAATTTTTTCATTACTTATCAGTCCTTTTTGGGGGGGGATCTCCAGAATTGGTTGACCAGAGATTCCATTAAGTCGGTGTCAGTATAGGGAAGCGACTATTTACGTACTAGTGATAGCGGTCACATATGAACAGGTCGACCAAATTGTTCGCTGGTATTGTGATCTTGGTCGACCAATTTGGCTTTTCCCTTTGACTTGGCACGAGGTAAGGGGACATCATCGCTTCCGATAAACCTGAAACCCACTATTTGGTCAACCAGTCAGAGATGCGAGCAAACACAGGTTTGCTCTCTGGCTAATCGGAGAGTCACCTATGAATGCTGCTAAAACGTTGCTCGGTACTGTGATTGGAGCTCTGCTCTTGTTTGGGCCATCACAAGCTATGGCTGTGACCACTTTGAAATTGAGTCACAACCATAACCGTGATCATGCTGTGCACAAGGCAATGTCTGATATGGCAAAAGAGGTTCGCGAAAAAACCAGCGGAGAGGTGGTGATCCGAATTTATCCAGATGCTCAGTTAGGGTCGCAACGTGAATCGATGGAGCTGATGCAAAATGGTGCCCTTGACATGGTCAAGAGCAATGCAGCTGAGCTTGAGTCTTTCGGGGCTGCTTATTCGGTATTTAATCTGCCATATCTGTTTCGAGATAAAGAGCATCTATTCAAGGTCGAAGAGGGAGATATTGGTCGTGAAATACTGAATTCTACAAAGGCATCAGGTTTCGTTGGCTTGACATATTATGATGCTGGTGCTCGTAGCCTATATGCCAAGAAACCGATCACTTCGCCAAGCGACCTGAAGGGCATGAAGATAAGGGTTCAGCCTAGTCCATCAGCCATTGCTATGGTAAAGGCCTTGGGCGGAAATCCAACCCCCTTGGCGTATGGTGAGTTGTACACTGCATTGCAGCAAGGTGTTGTTGATGCGGCAGAAAACAACATCCCATCATTTAGCTTGAGCCGTCACAGTGAAGTTGCAAAATTTTTCAGCCTTGATGAACACACAATGGTACCTGATGTGCTGGTTGTTTCGACAAAGACACTAGATAAATTGACTCCAGAGCAGCAACAAGTTTTATATAAGGCTGCTGCTAACTCTTCTGAGTTGATGAAAAAACTATGGATACAGTCAGAGGAAAAGGAACGAGCTGTTGCAGAAAAAGCTGGGGTAATTTTTAGCAATGTGGATAAAGCACCTTTCGTGCAGGCTGTTCAGCCAATATATGCTGAAATACAGAAAAACGATCCTGAATTAGATGTGATGGTGGAGCGAATTAAAAACGAAAAATGATCATGAGTGGGGATGGGTACGTTCCAGCCATCCCTTACTCGAACAATTGGTTGACCAGTTTGTTACGGTTGCTATGATAGCTACTATCACATCTATTATTGCTGGGCTTTATTCTGATGACTATTGAAATCAAACGACCATATCAAGAGGTTGGGCAGTTTCTCCGTAATCAATTGTTGGATGAACAATACCAGGTTGGTGATCGTCTACCACCAGAACGTGACATTGCTGAGCAACTTGGCGTTGGTAGAACGGTGGTTAGAGAAGCATTGATCATGTTGGAGTTGGAAAATTTGGTTGAGGTCCGTAAAGGTTCTGGTGTCTATGTTATCCAGTTGCCGCAGCCAAAAAATAATGAATCTCTAAATGTGCCTCAAAGTATCGCTGGTCCATTTGAGATGTTACAAGCAAGACAATTATTAGAAAGTAATATCGCTGAGTTTGCTGCTTTGCAGGCTACACCTCATGACATATCTAAAATGCGCAAAGCGTTGGAGATAGAGCGGCAAGATTTGATTTCAGGTGAAGGGGAGGAAGGTGATCATATATTTCATCTAGCTATTGCCGAGGCCACTCAAAATAGTGTGTTAGTTGAGTTGTTTAAACAGTCGTGGGATATTCGTGAAACCAATTCCATGTGGAAAAAACTGCATGCAAGAATTACCGATTTGACATATCGACAAGAGTGGTTTGTCGATCATCAAGCAATCCTATCGGCTATGATAAAAAAAGATCCGGAAGCAGCTAAAAAAGCAATGTGGCAGCATCTTGAGAACGTAAAAAACAGATTGATGGAGCTTTCTGATAGTGATGACCCAAACTTTGATGGGTATCTATTCAGCTCTTATCCAGTATTTCCATCAAAAAGATATGACATTTCATAGTAAATGAATGTTTGAGTTTTTTGATGGTGTATCTAGCTTTTTATTAAAAGTAAATCGAGTTGCCACATATAAAATTATAGGTGAGTATATGGAACAAACATGGCGCTGGTATGGGCCTAATGACCCGGTAACCTTGAATGATATCAAACAGGCGGGGGCAACTGGCATTGTGACTGCCCTGCATCATATACCAAATGGTCAGATCTGGAATAAAGACGAGATACTCGCTCGCAAAGCATTAATTGAAGAAAAAGGCTTAACCTGGTCGGTAGTTGAAAGTGTACCTGTACATGAAGAGATCAAGACACATTCTGGCCAGTATCAGCAATGGATAGACAACTATAAAGAGTCGATCCGTAATCTGGCCGCCTGTGGTATTGATACTATCTGTTATAACTTCATGCCAGTGCTGGACTGGACCCGAACCGATCTGGAATACGAGATGCCGGACGGCTCCCGAGCCCTGCGTTTTGACCATATTGCGTTTGCCGCCTTTGAGCTCTACATCCTCAAGCGCCCGGGTGCCTTGCAGGAATATTCACCGGAAGAGCAGCAACAGGCATTCAGCTACTTTAATGAAATGAGCCAGGAGCAAATAGAGACTCTGACCCGGAATATCATTGCCGGCTTACCTGGTGCTGAAGAGGGTTATACCCTGGAGGCATTTCAGGCGCAGTTGGATAAATACAAGGATATCGACAAAGACCGTTTGCGGGAGCACATGGCCTATTTTCTCGATGAAATCGTACCTGTGTGTGAAGAGTCAGGCGTCCGTTTGGCTGTCCATCCGGATGATCCTCCCCGCCCGATCCTGGGGTTGCCGCGTATCGTCTCTACCATTGAGGATATCGCATGGCTGGTTAACCGAATTCCCAGTCAGGCCAATGGTATTACCATGTGTACCGGCTCTTATGGTGTGCGTGGGGATAATGATCTGGTTGATATGATCAAGCGTTATGGGAATCGTATTTACTTCACCCATTTGCGTTCAACCAAGCGGGAAGATAATCCGAAGACATTCCACGAAGCGGCTCACCTTGATGGTGATGTCGACATGTATAATGTGGTATTGGAAATTGTACGTGAAGAGCAACGGCGACTGAAAGATGGTGATAATAGACTTATCCCCATGCGGCCAGATCATGGTCATCAGATGATTGATGACCTGAAGAAGAAAACAAATCCAGGATACTCATGTATTGGTCGTCTTAAAGGGCTGGCTGAAGTGAGGGGATTAGAAATGGGTATAACCAAGGCCTTTTTCTCAAATAACTGACAATTATCGTGTCTGGTTGAATAGAAGACAGGAGGCTATCGAGCCTCCTTTCTTCTATCCGGAAATCCTTGATTGCCAGCCAAAAGATTGCGCCCCGGATCAGCTCTTGTTAGCCTGTGCGGCTCTGATAGAGGAGTGAACGATGAGCAAGGTACTTGATGAGCTGCTGGCGTTGCTGGCGCTGGAAAAAATCGAGGAGGGCCTGTTTCGGGGCCAGAGCCAGGATCTCGGTCTGCGGGCCGTGTTTGGCGGACAGGTAATGGGGCAGGCCTTGTCAGCCGCCAAGCAGACGGTCGAGACCGGCCGTCAGGTTCACAGTTTTCACTCCTACTTCCTGCGTCCGGGGGATGTGACCCGTCCCATCGTCTATGACGTGGAGAATATCCGTGACGGCCAGACCGTCTCCACCCGCCGGGTCAAGGCGATTCAGGGCGGCAAGCCCATCTTCTATCTCAACGCCTCGTTTCAAGTGCCGGCCGATGGCTTCGAGCATCAGGCGCAGATGCCGACCGGCATCACTCCGCCGGAGGAGCTCAAGAGCGAGCTGGAGCTGGTGCGCCCCTACGAGAACCTGATCCCGGCCTCCCTGCGGGACAAGATCCTCTGTGAGCAGCCCATCGAGATGCGTCCGGTGACCCTGGTCGACCCTATTCGGCCGACGGTGCAGGATCCGGTGCGCCACGTCTGGTTCAAGGCCAACGGCCAGATGCCGGACGATCTGCGGGTGCACAAATACCTGCTGGCCTACGCCTCCGACTTCAACTTCCTGCTCACCTCGCTGCAGCCCCACGGGGTGTCGTACTGGGAGCCGGATATGCAGGTGGCCACCATCGATCACTCCATGTGGTTCCACCGGGATTTCCGCTTCGACGACTGGCTGCTCTACGTGGTAGACAGCCCGAGCGCCAGCAGCGGTCGCGGTCTGGTGCGCGGCCAGTTCTTCACCCGCGACGGGGTGCTTGTGGCGAGCACCATGCAGGAGGGGGTGATCCGCCGTCGCGGCAGTTAAGGCGCAAAGCGGATAGCAAAATGGGGTGGCTTGGCCACCCCGTTTTCGTTGCTGCGATGTGCGCGGGCTCTGCGGGATCAGCCGCCGCGCTGGTACTTGAAGCGTTTCTTGCGCCGGTAGGGGTAGACATCTTCGAACACCCCCACCTTGATGTTGCTCTGCAGCATCTTCCAGTAGTTGGCGTCGAACATCTCCTTGTGCAGCTGCAGCATGATCTCCCGCACCTGCGGCTTTTGCAGCAGGAAGGTGGCGAACTCCTCGGGGAAGATGTCGTTGGGGGCCACCGAGTACCAGGGTTCGGCGCTCCACTCATCCTCGGGGTAGCGCGGCGGCGGGATCTGGCGGAAGTTGCACTCCGTCATGTAGCAGATCTCGTCGTAGTCGTAGAAAACCACCCGGCCGTGGCGGGTGACGCCGAAGTTCTTGAACAGCATGTCCCCCGGGAAGATGTTGGCCGCCGCCAGCTGCTTGATGGCGTTGCCGTACTCCTCCAGCGCGAGGCGGGTCTGCTGCTCGTCCGCCTTGTCCAGATAGAGGTTGAGGGGGATCATCTTGCGCTCGGTATAGAGGTGCTTGATCACCAGCTTGTCGTCGCTGATGGTGAGGGCCGAGGGTGCCACCGTCTTGAGCTCGGCAAGGAGCTCCGGCGAGATGCGATCCAGCGGAAACTCGAAGTTGGTGAACTCCTGGGTATCGGCCATGCGGCCAACCCGGTCGTGCTGTTTAACCAGCCGGTACTTTGCCTTCACCTGCTCGTGGCTCACATCCTTCGGGGGAGTGAACTCGTCTTTTATCACCTTGAACACCACATCGTAGGAGGGGAGGGTAAACACGCTCATCACCATCCCCTTGATGCCCGGCGCGATGATGAACTGATCCCGACTCTGGGCCAGATGGTGGCGGTAGTGGCGATAGAGCTCGGTCTTGCCGTGCTTCTGGCAGCCGATGGCGTTGTAGATCTCGTAATCGGGCTTGTGGGGCATGATCTGGCGCAGGAAGGCGACGAACAGCGCCGGTTCGCGGGCATAGACCATAAAGTAGGCGCGGGCGAAGCCAAACACGATGGAGGCGAGATCCGGCTCGAAGATCACCGTGTCCACATAGATGCTGTGGCCGGTGCTGAGCAGGGGCAGGATAAAGGGGAACACCTGATCCCGGGCCCGGATCAGCCCCACCAGATAGGCCCCCTTGTTGCGGTAGAACACCTCTTTGAGCAGCTCGATGGCAAAGGGCTCGTCATGGATGATTTGCGGGCCGTTCTCCGCAAGATGGCGGTGGATGTCGACAATATCCCGCTGCTTGTCCTCGTAGGGGAGGGTGAAGCTGTAATCCCCCAAAAGCTGGCTCAAGGTCTGCGGCAGGTGGGCGAGATCGGTGCGATAGACCCGCAGCAGGGCGCTCAGGTCCGGTTTTTCGCCACGGCTGACAAAGGGGTGGATATAGAGGTTCTCGTCGCGGATATTGCGATGGCGAAAGATCCGCCGATAGACGGAGTTGAAGAAGGACTCCGCCACCTCGAAGTTGTCACAACGGGGCAGCAGATCGCTGAAAGCGCTTTTGACCCGCTTGAGCAGCTCCTGGGTGGCGTGGTGCTCCCCCATCATCTGGCGGATGGAGCTGGCGGTGGCCCCCACATGGTGGTCATAGAGGCGAATACGCTCGCGCCCGGCGAGCTGCACCCCCAGCCAGTCACTGTTCTCGAAGCGGCTCTTGCTGCCCTGGGTTATCTCGAGAAACCGGCTGTAAAACGACTCGAAGCGTTGCAAGATAGTCTCGGCGACGGCCTGTTCCAATGGCTGCTGCATCTCTCTCTTCCTTGTGATCTGTCGGGCCGATAGCGCGAAGGATTGGGTGTAATTTGTTCACACGTCTGGCCACTATCGCAACATTCAAACGTCTGTTCAAGTGGCAATTTTCGGGGATAAACGGTAGATTGCGCCCCTGTTTTGGTGATGGTTTAGCGACTGTTTGCTGTCTGTTTGAGAGGCCGTCCGGCCTGTGAGGAAACCCGATGAAGCTCTATTTTGTCCTGGTGGCACCTGCCCGACCTGCGAACGTGGGGGCGGCTGCCCGCGCCATGAAAACCATGGGATTCGATGCCATGCGACTGGTGGCGAGCCGGGTACACGAAGAGGAGGAGGCGAGCTGGGTGGCCCACGGTGCCCAGGAGATCCTGACTCAGGCCGAAGCGTTCGACACCCTGCCCGAGGCGCTGGCGGACATGGATCTGGTGATCGCCACCACTGCCCGTGAGCGCGGTCGTTACCAGCACTACCTCACGCCGGGGGAGATCCGCGAGCAGATCCGCAGCAAGCCTTCACTCGGCAAGGTCGCCATCGTCTTTGGCTGCGAGGAGTCGGGGCTCTCCAACGAGCAGCTGGCCGAGGTCGATCTCATCAGCTATCTGCCCCTCAAGGTGAGCTACCCCTCTCTCAATCTGGGGCAGGCGATCATGCTCTACGCCTACGAGATGAGTCAGCTGATGGATGAGCTGAACGCCGAAGGCGCCACTGCGGTAGCAGAAAATTTTGATAACGCCGGGCAGGTTCGGGTGCTGAAAAGCAAAACAGCAGAATTGCTGGGTGAACTCGGAGTTTCGCAGGATGAAAAACTGCATCAATGGGTGATGGACCGGGTTCCCATGCTGCCGCAGCGGGATTTGAACATGCTCCACCTGCTCTGCAAAGACCTTGCGCGCCGCTTTGGGCGTGAGTAGCGAAGAGGTTTAAGTTGACAGCCCATCGCCCGCCGCGGTATTGCTAAAAGCCAGCTTCGTCAACGAGTGTTCGTCATGCAGTTATTCACCAACGTCATCACCACCACCATTATTACCGGTACCACCACAGGTGGCACTGGGGCCGGTTGATGCGCTGACGAACAAGCACAGAAATCAAAAAAGGCCCGTACCCACCCAGTACGGGCCTTTTTGTTGGATTGGTTTTTAGATTGAATTTCATAGATTTACAGGGAGAGAAAGCGATGAGAGTGTTGAAATTTGGCGGGTCTTCACTGGCCGATGCAGAACGTTTTTTACGGGTGGCCGATATCGCGGTCAACACCCACGGCCAATCTCAGGTAGCCCTGGTGCTCTCTGCTCCTGCCAAGGTGACCAATCATCTGGTGGCGCTGGTGGAGCAGACCAGCCGCGGCATGGATGCCAGTTCCACCCTGTTTGAAGTCAATGGCATCTTCTCCCGCCTGCTGGCCGGGTTGAAGGCGGCCTATCCGGCGCTCGATGACAAGGCGCTGCTGGCCCGTCTCACCAGCGAACTGGATCAGGTGGAGCGCCTGATGCAGGGCATCCGTCTGCTGGGCCTCTGCCCGGACAACGTGCAGGCGCGCATTCTGAGTCGTGGCGAGAACCTCTCCATCGCCTTTATGCACGAGCTGCTGCGGGTGCGCGGTCTGGATCTGGAGCTGATCGTGCCGGAAGAGCTGCTGGTCACCGACGGCGGTTATCTGGAAGCCCACGTCGATATCGAAGCCTCCCGCCTGCGCTTTGCCGCCAAGGGGCTGCGCTCGGTTGTAGAGGGGCAGGGCCCCTCTGGTAAAGAGTCATGTCTCTATCTGATGCCGGGCTTTACCGGTGGCAGCGACAAGGGCGAGACCGTGCTGCTGGGCCGTAACGGGTCCGACTACAGCGCCGCCGTGCTGGCTGCCTGCGTCGATGCCGAGTGCTGCGAGATCTGGACTGACGTCGAAGGTTGCTACAGCTGCGATCCCCGTCTGGTGCCGGATGCCTATCTGCTGAAAACCCTCTCCTACAAGGAGGCGATGGAGCTCTCCTACTTCGGCGCCAAGGTGCTGCACCCGAAAACCATCGCGCCGGTGGCCCAGTTCCATATTCCCTGCCTCATCAAGAACAGCTTCAACCCGCAAGGGCCGGGTACCCTGATCGGCCCCGAGAGCGGTGACGATGACCTGAAAGTGAAGGCCATCTCGGATCTCTCCGGCATGTGCATGTTCAACGTCTCCGGCCCCGGCATGAAGGGGATGGTCGGCATGGCCGGTCGCATCTTCTCCGCCGTCTCCCGCGCCGGGGTCAGTATCGTGCTGATCACCCAGTCCTCTTCCGAGTACAGCGTCAGCTTCTGTATCCACAGCTACGACAGTGAGAAGACCCGCAAGGTGCTGGAGCGCGAGTTCGAGCTGGAATTCAAAAACCAGCTGCTGGAGCCGCTGGATATCATCAGCGATCTGGCGATCATCTCCCTCATTGGTGACGGCATGCGCACCAGCAAGGGGATGGCAGCCCGCTTCTTCACCTCGCTGGCGCAAGCCTCCATCAACATCGTCGCCATTGCACAGGGGTCGAGCGAGCGCTCCATCTCGGCGGTGGTGCGGGATCGCAAGGTGGCGGAAGCCATCAAGGCGTGTCACCAGAACTTCTTTGGCAGTCAGCAGTTTATCGATCTCTTTGTGGTCGGGGTCGGTGGCGTCGGCGCCGCGCTGGTGGATCAGATTGCCCGCCAGCAGCCGGTACTGGCCGAGCAGGGCACTGGCCTTCGCGTGGTCGGCATCGCCAACAGCCGCCAGATGGCGGTCAACAAGGATGGTCTGAACCTCGCCAACTGGCGTGAACAGCTGGTGGAAGCCCGCGACAGCTTCTCGCTGGAAGGGGTGAAAAAGCTGGTGGAAGATAGCCACATCATCAACCCGGTGATCGTTGACTGCACCTCCTCCGAGGCAGTAGCCGTCCAGTATGCCGACTTCCTCGCCGCCGGTTTCCATGTGGTCACCCCGAACAAGAAGGCCAACACCGGTTCGCTCGATTACTACAAGGCGCTGCGCCGCACCGCCCGCCAGACTCGCCGCAAGTTCCTCTATGAAACCAACGTGGGGGCTGGTCTGCCGGTTATCGAGAACCTGCAGAACCTCATCAAGGCCGGTGACAAGCTGCGTGCCTTCGACGGCATTCTGTCCGGCTCCCTCTCCTTTATCTTCGGCAAGCTGGACGAGGGGATGGCCTTCTCTGAAGCCACCAAGATTGCTCGCAGCAACGGCTTTACCGAGCCGGATCCCCGCGACGATCTCAACGGCATGGATGTGGCGCGCAAGCTGCTCATTCTGGCTCGTGAGGCTGGCATGGCGCTGGAGCTCTCCGATGTGGAAGTCGAGCAGGCGCTGCCACCCGGCTTTGATGTGAGCGGCGATGTAGAAGCCTTTATAGCCCGTCTGCCCGAAGCGGACGGCTGGTTCCGCGACCAGTTCGCCGCGGCCCAGCGTGAAGGCAAGGTGCTGCGCTATGTGGGCTCTATCGAGGGTGGCAAGTGCAAGGTGGCCATCAAGGCGGTCGGTGGCGACGAGCCGCTGTTCAAGGTCAAAGACGGGGAGAACGCGCTCGCCTTCTTCTCTACCTACTACCAGCCAATCCCGCTGGTGCTGCGTGGCTATGGCGCCGGTACCGAAGTGACTGCCGCTGGCGTCTTTGCCGACGTGCTGCGCACCCAGAACTGGAAGCAGGAGTTGTAAGCATGAGTTCAGACATGTACCAGAGCAGTAGCGTGGTCGCCTATGCGCCCGCCTCCAGCGCCAACCTGAGCGTGGGATTCGATGTACTGGGGGCGGCGCTTGCCCCCGTGGATGGCTCTCTGCTCGGCGATCGGGTGCAGGTAAAAGCGGCTGACGTGCCGTTCGCCCTCTCCGCCGTGGGCCGCTACGCCCACAAGCTGCCGGACGATCCGAAAAAGAATATCCTGTTTTATTGCTGGGTTGCCTATGGCGAGGCGCTGGAGAAGCGCGGCCTTGGTCTCAAGCCGCTTGAAATGGTGCTGGAGAAGAACCTGCCGGTGGGCTCGGGTCTGGGTTCCAGCGCATGTAGCGTGGTGGCGGCGCTGGAAGGGCTCAACGCTTTTCACGGCGCGCCGCTCAACGAGCACGACATGCTGCTGCTGATGGGTGAGATGGAGGGGCGCATCTCTGGCTCCGTTCACTACGACAACGTGGCCCCCTGCTATCTCGGCGGCATGCAGCTGGTGCTGGAAGAGCACGGCGTTATCAGTCAGGGCATTCCGGTGTTCGATCAGTGGTACTGGGTGGTCTGTTACCCGGGCACTGTGGTCTCCACCGCAGCCGCCCGCGCCATTCTGCCGGCCCAATATCGCCGTCAGGATTGCCTCACCTATGGCCGCCGCCTGGCTGCCTTTGTTCACGCCAGCTACACCGGGCAGGAGGGGCTGGCCGCGAGCGTCTTGAAAGACGTGATTGCCGAGCCCTACCGCGCGGCGCTGATCGAAGGCTTTGCCGAGGTGCGGGCACAGGCGGCCCAGAACGGGGCGTTGGCCACCGGCATCTCCGGCTCCGGCCCCACCGTGTTTGTGGTGATGAAAGAGCTGGCGCAGGCCGAGCGGATGAAGGATTGGATGGAAGCACATTTTGTGCAGAACGAAGATGGATTTGCCCGGGTCTGCAAACTGGACATGGCCGGGGCACGGGTAACAGGAAGCGAGCTATGAATCTCTACAACATCAAGGACAACAGCGAACAGGTGAGCTTCGCGCAGGCGGTGCGTCAGGGCTTGGGTCGCGAACAGGGGCTCTTCTTCCCCGAACAACTCGAACCGCTCGCCGATGTGGATGCCCTGCTGGAGCTGCCGCTGGCCGAACGCTCTGCCCGAATCCTGAGCCACCTGCTGGGGGACGAAGTACCCGCCGCCAAGGTAAGCGAGCTTGTCAACGCCGCCTTCACCTTCCCGGCGCCGCTAGTGAAATTGAAAGATGGCACTTATGCCCTTGAGCTGTTCCACGGCCCGACCCTGGCGTTCAAGGATTTCGGCGGCCGCTTTATGGCCCAGTGCCTCGCGGCCTTTAGAACCAACGACAAGATTACTATCCTCACCGCCACCTCCGGCGACACCGGCGCCGCCGTGGCCCACGCCTTCTTCGGGCTGGAGGGGATCGAGGTGGTGATCCTCTATCCCAAGGGCAAGATCAGCCCCTTGCAGGAGAAGCTCTTCTGCACCCTCGGCGGCAATATCCGCACCATCGCCATCGACGGCGACTTCGACGCCTGTCAGGCGCTGGTAAAACAGGCCTTTGACGACGAGGCGCTGAAAAAGGCCATTGGCCTCAACTCCGCCAACTCCATCAATATCAGCCGTCTGCTGGCGCAGGTTTGCTACTACTTCGAAGCGGTGGCCCAGTTGCCCAAAGCCGACCGTGCCAAGGCGGTGATCAGCGTGCCGTCCGGCAACTTTGGCAACCTCACTGCGGGCTTGATCGCCAAGGCGCTGGGGCTGCCGGTGAAGCGCTTTATCGCTGCCACCAACGCCAACGATACCGTGCCGCGCTACCTCAAAACCGGTCAGTGGGAGCCGCACCAGACGGTTGCAACCCTGTCGAACGCCATGGATGTCAGCCGCCCCAACAACTGGCCGCGGGTAGAAGAGCTCTGCCGTCGCAAGGGCTGGGCGCTGGAGACTCTGGGCTCCGGCATGCGTGACGACGCCCAGACCCGCGACGCCCTTAAACGGCTGCATCAGCTGGATTATCTGTGCGAACCCCACGGCGCCATCGCCTGGGATCTGCTGGGGGAACTGCTGGCCGAGGACGAAGTGGGGGTGTTCCTTTGCACCGCCCATCCCGCCAAGTTCAAGGAGTCGGTGGACGAGATCCTGAATCTCGATGTGCCGCTGCCCGGCCCGCTCGCCAAACACGCTGAGCTGCCGCTGCTCTCCGTTAATTTGCCAGCGGAGTTTGCCCGGTTAAGAGCGTTTTTGGTGGGCTAAGCCGCTGAGCTGAGATAACCGATAGAAATAAAAAATCCCCCGGTGACGGGGGATTTTCAGTCTAAGTTAAGGGAGGGCAATTAGATATATTTCAATATATATGTAGTTAATTTATTTTGTGTCTGATTCAATAGTTACAGAACCATTAAAGAATGGTTTTATTTTTTGTAGTTTCATTAGCTTTCGTTCTGTTCCTACCTGAACTAATGTATCTTTAATGTATCGCTGAGTTTCAGCATTGAGCTCATAATTGAAACAAAGTTGTTCATGTAGCTTAAAAAATAATGAATCAACAACATTTGAATTATTTTCCTTTAATAGTTCAATCGAGCATGGCTTTATGTTTGATGATTTTATATCCATTAGCAAATAACATAACAACGCTTTTGATAATGGGTCATCTATCGACTGCTTTACCTCCTTAATAATATTTTCAAGCCTAGGTTTTTTAGATGATATGTTATCACTCATCATTTTCTGAATAATATTAGGCGTAGTGGATCTTATTAAGGATAAAATCATCTTAAATATGGTCAGAATTTCATTACGCTCATTTTCTGAAAGTTTATTTTCATTTATATGTTTTTCTATCGCAGGGATTGCAATCGGAATGACATATGAGTCATCAAGCTTTATAGTGAATACTCGTAAATAGAACATATATCCATTCAGGATATCTTTAAATAACTCAAGAGTCTGTTCTCTATTCATATTCAATTCAATGTTTCTAAAAACACGAGAATATAAAGAAAGAACTTGAGGCAATACAGAATTATCTAAAGGTTTTTTTTCCTCTTCCTTTCTTAGATAAGTACTACGATCAAATTCATTCTCTATTTTTAATGGACTCATAGAGTCCAGTTCCTTATCATTTTCTACCTGATCAGCTTTTAACATTAGCACCCTTTGTTCAAAGTCATCTAATGAAGTAGCTAAATCTAGAATTGACAAGCTGTTTTCTTTATCTATGTCTTTGCTATTGATATCGATATTATGCTGGTTTTTTATTTCTATAGATACTTGGCGTTTTATTTCATCGACCCTAGATTTTATTAGTAATAATATATCTGCATTTGATGATGTTTGCGCTGCAAAATACTCGACAACTTTGTTGTGGTCTAAATAATAGGTTTCAGATAATATTTTGTTTTTAATGCTTTCATCGTGTTTCATAAAGTATGACAATGAAAAATGAAGAAAACTCGGCTGTGAAAATCGTATATAGTCATGATTTTCTCTACATTTTATTAAAATGCCACAGCCGGTTAGAGGATCAATATAATCAATGGCATTGTAACTATATAATGTTTTCTTATTGAACTCTAATGCAAAATATAATATGTCATTGTAAGGTAATGCAACAGAGTTAAGTTCAAAAAACTTACTGCTAATATAACCAAGGAAATGTAATAACTCTTTATATTGAGGCTTGTTGTTGGTTGGTATCATAAAGTGCTTTCTAAGGAGGATTTCTATAAAATTTTCAATTACATCTGACTCCGTTAATATGCCATGAGTTGTATTGTCTACATCGTAAATAGCTAGAAGAGTTGAGTATATAAAATAATTGTGTGGTAATTGGGAGTTGAATATTGTTTTTGTAATATTATTATATACATCTAGTTCTCTTTTGGTTTCTTTAAGACTTTCCCATTTAGATACCATCTGACGAATGTTGGCTCGCCTTAACCCACCGATAGATATTGAGTAAAAATCATGCTCAGTAAACCCGTTACTAAAGTGGCTGATTGCATTAAGAGTATCGATAGAGCATGAAAAAATATATTTGCAAGATTTGAATTTTTTTATAAAATCAAACAGGTGCTTGCTCTCTTTAAGTGAGCATAAGTGTATGTTATCAATGTAAATAGTACATTGCCCTAACTCTAAAGAACGCTTTATCTTTTCCTCAAAAGATGTGCCTGTATCAGGTGAGAAATAAAATTGGCATAAGTGCTTCAGTATTGAGTTATGGGAGTTTAGCTTGATGTCACCAGCAGATACGTAGAATGATATATTATTGTAACCTCTGTTTTTTTGTCTATTTAAATCATTAATTAACATATATTTTAGTATGGCAGTTTTTCCTGTGTCGCTTGAGCCAAATATTACCCAGTTGTCATTTCCTGACGCTATGTCAGATGTGTTTTCAATTACTCTTTTGTTACAACCTAGAGCATCTATCTCTTGCAAATTGGGTTCTGAAAATAAGTGGCTTAACCGTTTTTTCTGATGATCAGGTAATCCGGTGTTAATTAAAAGTTGCTTATCTAATTCTTCAGCTATTGTGCCAGATAAATCAGAGAACTTTGCTGAGTCAAAAGTAATCATTGAGTTCGTAGAGAAGTCGAACTCTCCATTATTTCCACGCTCTAGCCAAGGAGTGTATTGTTGTTTAGCTTTATCAAACTTTCTGTATAATATTCTACCATCATCAATGTTGTTTTTATTATTTAAAAGTATTATTGAATATCCTGAATTATTCTCTTTAATGTCTAGTGTGCCGGCTTGTAGCATTATTGAGATGCCTTCTGTAAAAGATGATTCTCTTAGGTGTTTAAACTCATGCATATGGCCGTAGCACATCATTGATACTTTTTTCTCAATGAATGTTGATAAGGATTTGCTATCTTCACTGTTGAGCCAGTCAATTGGGTGGTGGCATAGTAAGATTATTTTAACATCTTGTTCTCGTGTGTGTTTCTGAATGGTGTGGATTTGTTCCCCAGTCACTCTTAGTCGATGCTTGTCAGCATCATCCATGGCCATCCAGCTTGTGTTTAGGCAAACTATATATAATTTCTGTGAGATTTTATGAATTTTTATAAGCTTGTGATCCAACAAGCTATCATCAGAATGATAATATTTCGCTATAAAATTATTATAGGCATCAAGTCTGGGCCAATCTTGATTTCCAGAACCTATTATCTTGAATAACTCACTAAGATCTTTGTCTGAATAAGATGCTATATTTTTCTCAAGAATACTTATTTTGCTCCTATCTATATCATGATTTCCAGGCGCAATATAAACTTGCTCAGAACTTATCGATAGCTCTTTCTTAATTACTGATAGAAATTCTGCTTCAAGAGCCTCAAACTCGGTTTGTTGACCAGAAAAGACTAAGTCACCAGTAAAAAAATAGAGTCTACTGTAAAATTATTCTGGTCTTGCAGGTATTTTATATCGGCAATTAGGGCTGTTGATACAGTTCTGCAATCATTAATGCTAAGCCCATATTTAGGGTTGTTTGATAAATGCAAATCCGATATGTGTAAAATAGCTTTCATAACATCCTCAAAATGTAATTATTATATGTCGGTATCGTATTTCTGGCTAACTTTAGGTTAGTGATGAAAAAGGGAATCCAAACGTTGCCGAGAAAGCTGAATTCGGTTTCTGATTTTTTCTTGCCACGATTCCTATCGAATTTTTGAAAATCGTTTCTCTCATTTATTGGACTCCGCTACGCTCAGCGCCAACCTACGAAATGCATCAATCACTGTTCAAAGCCCACGCTACCGCCCGTGGATTACAGCTTCCAATATGCTCTATTAACCAGCGAGGGCCGCAGCCTATCACTGATTAATAGGCACCGTGTGGCTATGTTAAGCCGATCGAATCTGGCCGCACCAGTCAAAAAGTGACGTAAGTGTCAGTAATGACTGATTTTTTGCGCTGGCTCAACAAATCGCCCTGACCGGGAACTGGATTCCCATGGCCCTTGATTTTATTGGGGTTGGCGGGCGTGGCGGGAAAGTAGGAGGTAGGCTTGCCGCTGAGGAAGGATTGGCTGGGGACAATCCCGCTCTGCCAATCGGCGCTATAGTGCGGGCGATGGTTGCTCTGTGATCCGCTCCCAAGCTGGCGAGGCGGGGGATCTGCGGCAACAATCAGCTGTTGCAATCACAGCCATTTGCAACACATCGTCATGCAAATATGACCATGCAAACACATCACCAGATAGAGAGGAGATCACCCATGAAGCGTACCATCCTGTTCGGCCTGCTCTGCGGCAGCGTGCTGCTGGCCAATCCGGTCTTTGCCAACGACACAGCCCAGTTGCAGTGCGAGGCGCAGGCAGCGGCCAAAAAGCTTAACGGCGCCGCCAAGACCAGCTTTGTCGGCAAGTGCGTGAAAGATGCCGCGGGTGCTGCGACCGGCGAGTGCGAGAAGGCGGCGGCCGACAAGAAGCTGGCCGGTGCGGCCAAGAACAGCTTTATCCAGAAGTGCGTGAAGACGGGCGTGGCGATGGATCCGGCGGCCAAGTGCGAGAAGGCGGCGGCCGACAAGAAGCTGGCTGGCGCGGCCAAGAACAGCTTTGTCCAGAAGTGCGTGAAGGATAGCGCCGCCAAGTAAGGCATTTTCTCATCCGGTGTGTTTGCGGGGGGCCATCAGGCCCCCCGCGCTTTTTATGCGTAGTGAACGCCGTGAAGCCCAAGCGTTGTCGGGAACATTAAACTCGGTTGCTGATCTTCTATGACCGGGCTCCCTATCTGGTTTTGGACATATTATCTCCCGCTTGCTGGGCTTTGCCTTGTTCAGCGTCAACCCATGAATGGTATCCATCACGGTTCACCGCCCACGCGATCGCCGATGGATTACCACTTCCGATTTGAGCCATTAACCCGCGAGGGGGCCACCCATCACTGATAAATAGGCATCGGATGGCTGGCGATAAGCCCCTCTTCAGCGGGAAGAGGGGCCGCAATAGTGCTCCCTGGCGGGCCGAGTTAGCCGAGGCTGGCCCAGGCCAACCGCAGTTTCAGTCCCGGGCCCGAGCTCCAGCCAGTGGTGGAGCTCACCAATTTACCCTGCTTGATGATGAGGAAGCTGGGGGTGACGCTCACCTGCCAGCGGGCGGCAAGGTTGCCATGCTCATCATTGTGGGTCGGGAAGGTCAACCCCTTCCTGGCCATCCCCTGCTGCAACCTGGCTTGGTCGCCGGAGCGCAGCGCCACTGTCAGCACGTTTTCGCCGTCTCGCCATAGCTGCTCCACTGTCGGTGTGGTAACACGGCAGACTGCGCACCAGCTGGCCCAGTAATAGATCAGCAGTGGTCTGTCCCGACTCATTGTCTGCAGGTCGGCCAGAGTGCCATCTTGCAACAGCAGTTGAGGCAGCGGGCTTCCCTCTGGCAGCGCCGGACTGCGCCAGAGGTCCAGCGCCGTCGAAATAATCACCGCCAACAGCAGCAGCCAGAGGGCCTCCTTGCTCCAGCGGCGCAGACGGAGGAGCCGGGATGATGTTGCTGTCATGATTGCCCCTTGATGACCAGTGCGTTTTTGACGTTGCCCCCGAGCGCTATATGAGGGAGATCAGCCGATTGCCGATAATTTCCCCCTTGCGCTGCGGGTATGCCCCGCTCTCCCGGCAGGGTCTGTATGAGCAGGATATATCTCATCTTGTTTCTCCTTGAACAGGGGCGTTCGCAGCGTGCTCCAGAGTGGCCAGCAGAGTTGCACGATCCAGCAGGGGAGAGAGGATCTCGCCACCCGGTAGCCCGGGGCCATAGATTTGGTTGAAAGGAATGGCCACACTGCCGCGTTGGCGCAAGAAGCCGGCGATGCTGTCTGAGGGGCGGCTCCAATCCCCGCGCAAGGCCACCACATCGGGGGCACTCAGGGCTCGTTGCACATCATCGCGCAGCAGCACGTTGAATTTGTTGGCTTTGCAGGTGATGCACCAGTCGGCGGTCACATCGACGAAGACCCGCTTGTGTTGTGCCAGGGCGTCCTGGATGGCCTGCTCCGAGAGTGGCTGCCAGTGGACGGTATCCTGTTGTGGTTTGTCCTCCATGGTGAAGGCGCCGCCGAGCAGCAGGGCGGCGACCAGCAAGCAGCCCAGCGCCAGCCCCAGGGTTACACCGCGAATACCGTGGCGCCATACGACCGCCAGCAGCAGGGCTGCCAGTATCAGTGCCATCAGGATCACAACCCTGTTATGGCCGATATGGTTGCCAAGCAGGCTGAGCAGCCAGAGGCTGGAGCCCAGCATCATCAGGCCGAGCAGGATGCGCAGGCGCCCCATCCAGCGTCCCGGTTTTGGCAGCCAAAGCGCGAGACGGGGCAGGGCGGCGATGAGCAGCCATGGCAGGCTCATGCCAATCCCCAGTGCGGTAAAGACAAGCCAGAGTTGACCGGATGGTGCCCCGAGCGCAAAGGCGACTGCGGTGCCAAGGAAAGGGGCGGAGCAGGGTGTTGCCAGCAGAGTGGCAAAGCAGCCCTGCAGAAAGTGACCGGCCATGCCGTTGCCACCCGCGGTTGCCAGGCGGGTGTTGACATTGCTCGATAACCTGATCTCGAACTGCCCCAGCAGGTTGGCACAGAACAGCAAGGTCACCACGACCATGAAGCCGATAAACCAGACGCTCTGGAACTGGATACCCCAGCCGACGGCCCCCTGGGTGGCGCGCAGTAGGGTGCTCATCAGTGCCAGCGCCCAAAAGGAGACCAGGATACCAGCGCTTGCCGCCAGGAACTGCAAGCGAACCGGGCGACGCTCACGGGTCTCCAGCTGCAGTACTGATCCCAGCTTGAGGGCCAGCACCGGCAACACACAGGGCATCAGGTTGAGAATAAGCCCCCCAAGCAGTGCTGCCCCCAGGATCCAGCGCAGCGAGTGGCCACCAGCGGGTAGTGGCAGGGGATCACCTATGGTGACCTGGCTCTGCCAGGCTTCGTCACCGTTGACCAGTACCACGCCCAGTTGCTGATGACGGATATCCGGTGCATCCCCTTGCCAGCCATCGCTGACCGGAATGCGGGCAATCAGGGTATTGCCCTGCACCTCCAGGCTGGGCTCGCCAAACTCGACCCCCTCCAGCTGCTGGAGGAAAATCTGCGGAGCCCGCCACCCCTCTTGCTGCTTAGCGCTCAGCTGTAGCCGGTTTTGCTGGTAGCCGGCCTGGAGGTTGACGCTCTTGGGCATGGCTTGAGGCAGCTTGCTCATCGCCTGTGCATAGGCAAGGTCGAATCCGTCCGGTGCCGTACCATCCAGAGCAAGGGCAAAAGGGTAGTCGGTCAGGATGCAGACGTTACTGCAGGTTGAAAGGCGTAACGTGCCGGTCAGCGCCTTGCGGTTGCCATGGCCAAGGCTTATGGGAAAGGTTACGGCCTGCTGATACCCCTGGGTCGACATGCCGCTGACCGCGAATCGCTCTGGCACTGGCCAGTGCCATTGTTGAGTGAGTTTGGGGTCATCCCAGAGAATTTCAGGGGCAATTCCCCCTTCACCCGGGTTTTGCCAATAGGTTTTCCAGCCGGACTCGAGTGTCAGACTGAGCAGCACCCGGGGCTGTGCCGGATCCCGGCTATCTGCTTGCAGCCGGATTTGTGCGTGATCGTTGCGGGGGCTGGTGAGCCAGCCGGTATCGCTGGCCAATCCGATGGATTGCCACAGCAGGCTGCCCAGCAAGAGGGCAGTCTTGAAGATGTTTGACATGGTGTTGTCTCTTGAAAATGAAAGTCAGGGTGGTTTAAGCCGCGACTGACTCATTCTCGCCAGACACAAAGGGTGAGATGAAGCCGCCGTTCTGGCGGAGAGATATTTCTGGGTGGGGGGAGGGGGGGCGAGCAACGGGACAGTGGTGCCAGCAGGGCGATCAGGAATGCGATGGCAAAGAAGAGCTGTTCGGCGCATTGCACGCTGGCGGCACTGAGCCACTTGCCGTTGAGCGGGCAACTGCCGGGTTGCGGCGTTGCTGCGCGGCCATCCTCATCGACATCGACATCGACATCGATGGCGGAGGATGGGACGGTCAGCATATGGCAGCCAGCGGCTATCTCCAGCTGAGCCAGCCTGGTCAGCGGCTGGAGTGCACAATTGAGCAGCAGAATGCAGACCAGCAGCAGGAGTCTTGTCGCCACGCGTTGTCGCAAAATCATGTTGCTCCTGCCCTCTTGGAATGGGGCACATCCTATCGATCAATGACAGCCCGGGCAAGCCGGTCGGATGAAGCCCCGTTTCTTGCAACCGGTGAGTCGCCACGTTTGCCCTCGTAGCTGGCCGAGTACCGAGCGTGCTGGCCAGATCAGTCTGCCAATGCTCCGGACAAGGGGGGAGTCGTTCAGCTGCCAATCGCCGATAATGCCCCGCGCATTCCGGCGGTCAGGGCCAACAGCCCCCTCGAGCCCTGAATGGAAATGGGTATATGGGATCCATGCCGCGACGAGGAAGGCCGGGTTGGAGATGGTTCATTTGGTGCAAGATCATCTCTTTAGGTCGTCAAAAATTGAAACCGTTTTCAGAAATCCTTTTCAACTGTGATCCGCTTCAAAGCTTTTTCGGGCGCCAACCTCTAGCATTGGCTCCACGAATTAGGGGCTAGCGCTCCCGATTTTCCCGCTGTGGGAGGTAACCGGATGATCCGGCTATTTCCTTCGTTACTTTCGACGGTCATCATGGATGGCCGTTTTTTTTTGAGTTATTTCACGGTAAAGGGTCGAGCCGCTGGCGCTTTACCGTTAAAATTCCGCTTTTGCACTTGCCCGTGAGTCTTGATGTCTGCGTCCACCCTCTCTTCGGATAGTTATCTGCTGCTCAGTGCCTTGCAACTGCAGCGTGTCGCCAGTACCCGTCTGTTACAAGATACGCTGGGGGCGGGCCATGAGCTCGCCAGCCACCTGACCCGGCTCCATGACGCCGGCCTTGTCAGATTGCGCGGGGAGCAGCAGTGGAGCCTGACTGCAGAGGGGACGCTGGCGCTGATCCTGGGGGTGCGGGCTGGGCTTTGTGCTGCCCCTGACTGGGGCCGGGTCTCCTCGGTGACCGGCCAGGATCTGGTTCACGGGCTGGTGCGCGAGCTTTGCAGGGGCAAGGCGGGCGAGATCCCGGCTTTCTTCTCTCCCGGTGATCTGCTCACACTGCTCGATACCGCAGATGCGCATCTGCTGCTGGCGGGTTCCAGCCCCGCCTGGCAGCAACTGCTGTTGGAGCACTTCTCGCTGCAGCTGCTGCTCGATGCCCCTTATGAAGAGCGCTGGCCACTGGCGAATGCGCTGACCCGCTGTGCCCCCGAGGTGCAGGCGCAAGGAAAGGCGTTTGAGGCGGAGTGGCGCTGGCTCTGTGGGGATGGCGAAAGCACCGATTCCAGCCTGTTGTGGCCTGCCCTGCAGGCGGTTGCCTCGCAGGGGGAGTGTGGCCCTCTGGGTGAGCGGTTGCTCACGGCTCTGGGCCAGTGGCAGGCCGAGGGTCATGAGGGGCAGTGGCCGCGTGCCTTCAGTGCTTTGCTCTGGCTCGGCTGGTTGCAGCAGGCAGACCCCGTCATTGCCAGCGAGCAGCGCAAGAAGTGGCAGCGCAGCCTTGGCGGACAATTTCCGCTGCTGGCCGATCTGCTCAGCCAGTGGGCGGGCGATCGCCACGGTCAGGCGGTCGGCCTGTTCGATACCCTGCAGTTGCCGGTGGAGGAGCTCCACTGGGGCTATCTCTGGCTCGATCTCTGCGCGCTGGCCCGTCACGGTGCCCAGAGCCCGCAGGTGGCCATGTTGCACAAGTGGGATCTCTCCCACCTGCTCGATGCCGAACCCCATCATCGCCTGATGGCGTTTTGTCAGGATCTGCTGCGCCTGCTGCTGGGAGAGGGGGCCAAAGGGGCGCCACTCTGCCAGCTGCGTAACAGCGAGGCCGAAGACGAAGAGCCAGAAGAGGAAGGCGGCGAGGAGAAGGGGGCTGCCTCCGCCAGCTGGCTCAACTGGCTGCAGGGGCTGGGACGTGCCAGCGGTGTGCGCAAGCCACAGGAGCGGCTGGTGTGGCTGCTTCACGCCGATGGCCCCGAGCTGGAGTGCAAGATCCAGAAACTCAGCACCAAGGGGGAGTGGACGGCGGGCCGCCGGGTCGATCCCACCCTGCTCTCCACCCAGTATGCGGCGCTGCTCGATGAGCACGACTGGGCAGTGGTGCGCACCCTGCCGCGGGTGATGGGACGCTTGCCCCGGGATGTTTGGGCGCCGCTGGCCGATCACCCCCGCCTGTTCAACGCCAAGGGACAGAAGCTGCAGCTCGCCATCACGGCGCCGCTGCTGCAGATTATCGCGACCGAAGAGGGGATGAGTGCCTTGCTGATCCCAGATGCAGCCGCCCGCGGGGCCCATATCATGCCGCTGGCGCAGGATCTGTGGCAGCTGATCCTCACCCCGCAGCCGCTGCTCGACCGCTTGCCAGCGCTCGAATCCATCCCGCTGCTGCCCGCCGAGGGGATGAGCGAGTTGCAGCGCACTCTGGACGGGATCGCCGATCTGCCTTGGCACAGCCAGGTTGAGGGATTGCACGGCAATGCCGAACTGGCCCCCTGGCCGGGCATTCCTTCGGTGCAGCTCGATTGGCAGGATGGCCAGCTGGCGGTCAAGCTGGTGACCCGTTTTGACGAGTTGCCTCCCCAGCCTCTGGGCAAGGGGGAGAGCATCATCCGTCAAGGGATCAAGGGTAACCACTATTGGCAGCGGGATCTCGGGGCCGAGAAGGTGCAGGCCCAGCTACTGCGCAATCAGCTTCCCATCGATCTGCCCGGCAGCGAGTGGCGCCTTGAAGGAGAGCAGGCACTGGCATTGGTCAATGCCCTGCCCGAGCTGGTGGATGCCGGTGTGGTCATTCACTGGCATCAGGACAGCGCCCGCCTCAAGAGCCTGGATGAAGCGGCACTGAGCCTGCGCATCGAGCGGCGGCAGGACTGGTTCCAGGTCGAAGGGGCGCTGGCCCTCGATGAGCATCAGATCCTCGATTTGCGCCTGATCCTGCGTCAGCTGACCCCGGGTCAGCGCACCGTCCAGCTCGACGAGAAGACCAGCCTGATGCTGAGCGACAAGCTGGTGGAGCGGCTCTCCATGCTGGGGGCCATGCTCGACGACGAGCAGCGGATCAACCACAAGCTGGCTTACCCGCTGACCCGTCTGCTCTCGGTCATCACCACCGAGGGGGATGCGGCATGGCAATCCCTGCAGCAGGAGTGGCAGCAGGAGGTATCCTGCCCGCCGGAGCTGCTCACCGCGCTGCGGGATTACCAGAAGGAGGGGGTTCGCTGGATGGCGACCCTTGCCCATCACGGTTTTGGTGCCTGTCTGGCCGATGACATGGGTCTGGGCAAGACGCTGCAGGCGCTTATCGTGCTGCGGATGCGCCAGCACCTTGGCCCTGCGCTGGTGGTGGTGCCCAAGTCAGTGGTCACCAACTGGCAGGAGGAGGTGGTCCGTTTCGCCCCCGAGCTGGATGTGGTGGTGTTCGAGAACCCGGCCGAGCGGGAGGGGATCATTCGTGAGGCCAAAGCGGGGCAGGTGATCCTCATCAACTACGGCATGCTCGGCAGCCTGGCGGAGGCGCTCAAGGCGCGCCGCTGGTCCTCCATGGTGCTCGATGAGGCGCAGCAGATCAAAAACGCCGGTACCCAGCGCGCCAAGCTGTTGTTCCAGCTCGACGGCGATTTTCGCCTCGCCCTCTCCGGCACCCCCATCGAGAACCATCTGGGGGAGCTGTGGAGCCTCTTCACCTTTATCAACCCGGGGCTGCTCGGCAGCCTTGGTGAGTTCAAGCGTCGCTTTGGCAAGGCGGTCAAGGATCCCCAGCACATGGCCTTGCTGCGGGCGGTGATCAGCCCCTTTATCCTGCGCCGTCTCAAGCAGCAGGTGCTGACCGAGCTGCCGGACAAGACCGAGATCATCCACCACATCAGCCTCTCCCCCGAAGAGCGTCAGCTCTACGAGGCGACCCGGCGGGAAGTGGTGCAGCAGGTGCAAAGCGCAGATGGTCGCGCCCTGATGCACGTGCTGAGTGGCCTGACCCGGCTGCGCCGTCTCTGCTGCTCACCGGAGCTGGTGATGCCCGAGTGGTCGCAAACCAGCAGCAAGCTTGATGAGGCGATGGCCCTGCTGGAGGAGGCGATCGATGGTGGTCATCGGGTGCTGGTGTTCAGCCAGTTCGTCGATCTGCTGAGTCTGTTGCGGGCCCGCATCGAGCAGAAATCCTGGGATTACTGCTATCTGGATGGGGGCTGTTCGGCCAAGGCGCGGCAGGACTCCATCCTGCGTTTTCGCCACGAGGAGGTGCCGCTGTTCCTCATCAGCCTCAAGGCGGGGGGCACGGGTCTCAACCTCACCCAGGCCGATACCGTGCTGCACCTCGATCCCTGGTGGAACCCGGCAGTGGAAGATCAGGCGAGCGATCGGGCGCACCGGATGGGGCAGACCCAGCCGGTGACCGTGTACCGGCTGGTGTGCGAGCAGACGGTGGAGGAGAAGATTGTCGCCCTGCACGACGAGAAACGGGCGCTGGCCGATGGGTTGCTGAGCGGCCAGTCCGAGGTGCGCGGGCTGGATGTGGAGAGCCTGCGGGCCCTGCTGATGGGCTGATTGGCGACGCCACCTTTCATACCTCCTATCGATACAGAAAAGGGAGAACATCCAGAGATGTTCTCCCTTTTCTTATTTGGGATACAGATGCTGGATACTCGTTTATCGCGGAAAGGCGGCCCGGTTATCCCAGATCCAGCTATCCCAGATCCAGTCACCCCTGATAGAGATAGAGGTGCAGCCGCTCGATGATGGGCTCGCCGCCAATTTTGCGATCTCGCCGCGCCTGCCGGCTCTTGGGAGGATAGTTGCCCAGATGGGTGACTGCAGGCGGGGTATCGGAGCAGAGCAGCAGAGGCAGGCTCGCCTTGATCTGCTGCTTGCGCGGGGTGCGCTCCAGCCAGAGCAGGTTGATCATCGGGTGAGTCTTGACCGGGCGGCGGATCCGCAGCTCGGCATCGGCGGGCAGACGGCGAATGTCGTACACCTCCTGATCCACCATCTTGCTCCACTCCTCGTTGTTGGAGAGGGCCGGTATGTAGCGGCGGCTGCGCTCCAGCATCTCAAGCACCTGCTCGCGACTGAGGCGATTGATGGTCTGCTTGTCAGCCCAGGTAAAGCCAAGGGATTGCAGCTCCCCCGCCAACAGGGTCAGTTTGCGGTAGACCTGCAGAGTGATCACGCCGGGCAGGGCGGTATGTACCAGCTCGAACTTCTCGTCCCGTCCCCCCGCCTGTTGCACCAGCCCCTTGAAATCGAGCTTGCGCTGATTGATCTCCTCAACCAGAGGCTGGATCAGCGGAGCGGCGGCGGCAGGAAAGCGCAACCAGCCGGGCAGCCGATGAGTCGCCTTGGTGGAGCAGCCGGGGCGGGCGCTGTGGTCCCGATAGGCGGCGAGGGTGGCCGCCAGCGCGGCTTCACCGTTGAGATAGCCCACCTCAATTTGCTCGATCGGGTCGTGCTCTTCCCCCTGTGCAACCGGGGGGAGGGGATAGACATGAGCCTCCTGCAGCTCGAGCTGGCCAAGCAGATCGGCCAGCTGGTTGAGAGAGGTTTCAATGGCGGCCATCTGTTGACGCAGGGCGGCGGTAGGGGTAAAGGTATCCATCGATGATCCTGTGGTCTGACCCGCTGTTGACGACATCAGGTATGACATTGCTGCGGGTAGCAAAACTACTGTATAAATAAACATACCAGCATGCGGTTGGAGTGCCAAGAGGCACTTTGAGGAGGGGGCAATGTGCGCCTCTGAATGGGGATGTGGTAATGGTTTTATTTATGTTTCAGAGTGTTAAATAAAGATCACCACAAGATCATTAAATTAACAATCACGTGTAGCTCCGCTGTTGCCAGCTGTTCACACCTTGTCCATCCCTGCATATGTAAAGCAGTAAAATGCATATATAGATGGGTGCCATGCAGCACAATATGCTGTGCGACTCTGCTGGCCAACTGTTAAAATAATTATTTGTTTAAAATCAAAGCGTTAAAATTAAATCCTGCCGTTTTTAGACATTAGATTTACTAATGTAACGTATCAAAATTCGTCAATTGAGTCGGCCCTGTTCCCTGACTAAGCTTTGCGCATCAAATAAAGCCCAGTGCGTAAACAAATATTCAGAGGAGCCACATCATGGCCAACATGGCTTATACCGAAACCGGTTACCAGCATTCCAGCCAATTGAATCTGGTTGCTCGCGTTAAAATGACCGTTCTGACCTGGCTGGAACGCAGCCGCAGCCGTCGCCAGCTCTCCGAGCTGCCCGAGTACCTGCTCAAAGACATCGGCCTGAACGAAGCTGACCGTTATCAAGAGACCACCAAGCCGTTCTGGCGTGGTTGATCTACCGGGCATGGATGCCTTGTTTTTCTGCTGAGTCGTTTGCTGTTCTGCCCCTGTGGGGACCAACTGCCAGGTCTGTTATTGTCTGTTTTATCTCCCCCCGTTTTCCCCCTGTTATTTGTTGATCCTTTTTCCTCTCCTCTTTATTCCACATCGCTACTGTCATTGCTGTCATCGTTCGATTGTTATCACACTTGTATCGTTAATGTTTGAATTTGTTTAAAAAATGATTTTAAGCCACGATGCCTTGCGTATAATCCGGCCATAGTATTCCAGAGCGAGAGGGTGAGACGGATGATTCCCCAGCACGATTTTTTGGCCTTGACCCGCAGCCATGAGTGGCAGCTTGAGCCCTTTGAATTTGCCCTGCCCGATGGTGCGCGGGTCAGCGTCTGGGATACGGGCGTGCTCTGTCTGGAGCCTGCCCGTGGCGCGGGCGATCAGCCGGGAGGACGCAAGGATATCGTCCTCTCCTGCGGTATTCACGGCAACGAGACCGCTCCCATCGAGATCTGCAACCAGCTGCTGAGTCGTCTGCTCTCTGGCGAGCTGAGCGCCCGCCATCGGGTGCTGTTCCTGTTTGGCAATCCGGCGGCGATGAATCTGGGGCTGCGGGAGGTGGAGGAGAACATGAACCGGCTCTTCTCCGGTGCTCACAGCAAGGGGGAGGGGCTCTGCAATCGGGAGCGGATCCGTGCCATGCGTCTCGAGCAGTATGTGAGCCGCTTCTTTGCCGATCCGGCTCGTCCCCGTTACCACTACGATCTGCACACCGCCATTCGCGGTTCGCGCCACGAGAAGTTTGCCGTCTACCCCTTCCCCCACGAGCGGCCTCACTGCCGCGAGCAGGTGCAGTTCCTCGGCGCCTGCGGGGTGCGCACTATTCTGCTCTCCGCCAGCCCGACCACGACCTTCAGCTACTACAGCTCCCGCCAGCATGGTGCCCACGCCTTTACGGTGGAGCTGGGCAAGGTGCGCCCGTTTGGCGAGAACGACATGACCCGCTTTATCGAAACCCGGCAGGCGCTGCAGGAGCTGGTCACTCAGGATGAGGTGGCACTGGAGCCGTGGCGGGCGGATGATTTCACCCTGTTTGCCATCGATCGGGTGATCACCAAAAAATCGGCGGACTTTCGCTTCCTGTTCGCCAGCGATGTCGACAACTTCACCGAATTCCCCCAAGGGTTCGTGCTGGCCGAGGATGGCGAGCTGCGCTACACGGTCGAGAAGCCGCGTGAGGCGGTGGTCTTCCCCAATGCCAATGTGGCGATCGGTCAGCGCACCGTGCTGATGGTGGTGCCGACAAGGCTCTGGGAATAGCTGTGATAGTTTTGCCTGCAGAGCGGTGATGCATCCGCAGGCGGCGCCAAGCCATTGTTTTAGTCGGCGGCTTAGACACAGCAGCGGTTAGCCGCAGTAATAAAAAACGGGGCCAGTCAGATGACTGGCCCCGTTTTTTATCGGGTTCACGCGGTGAGGCTTAGCTGTTGTTCTTCACAAACAGGGTCAGCTCCTGACCGGGTTTGAGGTAATCCCCTTTATCCAGCTGGTTCCAACGCATCACATCGTTGATAGCCACCTGGAAGCGAGCCGCGATGGAGGAGATGGAGTCGCCACGGCGAACCTGATACACCATCGATTTGTCGCTCTTCTTCCCTTGCTTGGGATAGACCACCAGCTTCATGCCTGGCTTGAGCGCCGACTTGGCATTCAGACCGTTCCACTTGGCGAGCTCTTCGTGGGAGACGCCGTGCGCCTGGCTGATGCTCCACAGGTTGTCACCCGAGCGCACCTTGTAACTGACCTTGGCCTTCTGGCTGCTGCCACGGCTTGCCAGCTGCTGCGGTTTGCTGGCGGAGCTGGCCTTGCTGCTGACCTGACCATGGGTCGGGATCACCAGTTGTTGACCGCGACGCAGGTTGTTGCTGCGCAGATTGTTGGCCAGTTTCAGCTCGCTCACGCTGACGCCGTGATTCTGGGCGATGCGCGACAGAGTATCGCCACTGGTGACCTGATAGGAGCGGGTACGAATACGCTCGCTCTTGGGCAGATCGGCCAGTGCCAGCTCCAGGGTATCGGCATACTCCACCGGTACCAGCAGGCGGTAAGGGCCACGGGGCGACATCACGCCACGGCTCAGGGCCGGATTGACCTCCTTGAGCTGTGACGTGCGCAGACCGGCCAGTTGGGCGGCCACATTCAGATCGATCTGGCTGCCAGTCTCAACCACACGCAGCTTCGGCTCGTTGGCGAGCACCGGCAACTGGATATTGTACTTGTCCGCATTGCTGATCATGTCAGCCATGGCGAGGATCTTGGGCACATACATCCGGGTTTCGCGCGGCAGATCGAGCGACCAGTAGTCGGTCGGCTTGCCTGCGCGCTGATTACGCTGGATGGCGTTGCGCACCCGGCCTTCACCGGCATTGTAGGCGGCCAGCGTTTGCAGCCAGTCACCGTCAAAGAAGCGGTTCAGGTACTCCAGATAGTCGAGCGCCGCATTGGTGGAGGCCAGCACATCGCGCCGTCCATCATACCAGTTGTCGTGGCGCAGACCGAAGTTTCTGCCTGTCGCTGGCACAAACTGCCAGAGTCCGACGGCATTGCTGCGGGATCGGGCATGAGGATCAAACATGCTCTCGATCATCGGGACAGTAATAAGCTCCATTGGCAGCTCACGCCGTTCAATCTCCTCTACCATCAGATAGAGGTAGGGTTCAGCCCGGCTGGCAATGGTCGCCAGATGCTTATCATTGCGCAACAGCCACTCACGTTGCTGGCGGATGCGCGGGTTGTCCGGAGTTTCCAGTTGCATATCATCGCTGATACGCACCCACAGATTGTCCGTCTCTTCCATTTCATCCAGTTGTTCATCGCCAAACAGGAAATGGGAAGAGTGTTTTTTATGCGCTTTTTTCTTGACCTGGTGGGACTTGATCGGCTCGATTGCCGTTAGCGCCCGGTCATCCTGATGGCTCAGGTTTTGGCAGCCGCTGAGCAACAGCGCTGCCAATAAGGCCGTTCGTACCTTCATCTCGTTCCGGTCATTTTTGGGAAAAACAGCCCGCATCATAAGGGGCAATGGCCCCCTGATCAAGGTTTGTTCAAAAAACGTCCTTCCACTGACGCAAGATGGTGAAGGTATCTACCGGATTTTCCACGCATTTTAGCCCGTGCTTTTCAGCAGAAAATTTCACTGAATCGAGCTCGCAGCGCAGAAAAACATTAAACTTGCGTTCATCCTCCAGCCGGGTGGGCAGGCTTGGCAGCCCTTGTTGCCGCAGTTTGCTGATCAGTCCGATCTGATCACGGATCGCCGGATTGTCCGGTTCAACTGCATAGGCAAAGCGCAGGTTGGAGAGGGTGTACTCGTGGGCACAATAAATGAGGGTCTCATCGGGCAGGGCGGCGAGTCGTTGCAGCGAGTGGTACATCTGCTCCGGCGTCCCTTCAAACAGGCGGCCACAACCGGCCGAGAAGAGGGTATCGCCACAAAAGAGCATGCCGTTACCATAGTAAGCGATATGGCCACGGGTGTGCCCGGGCACATGGATTACCTCGAGGGCGAGGCCGTGCCAGTTGATCTGATCACCATCTTCGAGCCACTGGCCATGATGATCCGGCATGGGGTCAAGTTTGGGGCCATACAGTCTCGCGTGGGGGAAGTGCTCGAGCAATGTGCTGACGCCTCCCACATGGTCATGATGGTGGTGGGTGAGCAAGATGGCATCAAGCACGAGATCCAGTGCCGAGAGCCGCTCCAGCACGGGGGCGGCATCGCCCGGATCGACAACCAGACAGTGATTTTCGTGTCTAATCAACCAGATGTAATTGTCATTAAAGGCTGGAACTGTGATCACTGGATACATGAGTCTGCTTCTCTTTAGGGAGGGTATCTTATATAACAGGATGGCGTTCGAAACCGCGAGTTGAACCCTATTATGCAGGTGGCACGTACCGAACAACAAATCGAGATCCCGACCAGCTGGTCAGCGCTGCCTATGGGTGACTGGGTGGCGGCCGAGATCCAGGAGCGGCTCGACAGCTGGTGCCCCAACTTGTTCGGGTATCACTTGCTCAAGGTCGGAGCCCTGAGCGCCGAGCTCTCCTGCAAATGTTCATCCATTCGTCATCAGGTGGGTGTCGCGCCTGAGGGACGACTGCTGGACATCTATGGCGATCCCCTCGAGCTGCCGGTGCGAACCGGCAGCGTCGATGCCTGTCTGCTGGCTCACTGCCTCGATTTCTCCGCCGATCCCCATCAGGTATTGCGTGAAGCCGAAAGGGTGCTGACCGATGATGGCTGGCTCATCATCAGTGGTTACAATCCGGTGAGTCTGGTGGGAGTTGGCCACTGTATCCCTTTTTTACGGCGCAAGTTGCCCTGGTCTGCTCGGATGTTTACCCCTGGGCGGGTGACGGACTGGCTGCATCTATTGGGGTGTGAAGTGATGTTTGACGAGCGTTTCGGTTACTCGTTTATGGGTAAACAGAGCTGGCACAGCTGGTGGCGGGAGAGTATCGGGCGGGATTATTGCAGGGCATTTGCGTCGGTATACGTGATTGCGGCCCGTAAACGGCGCTTTCCATTGATCCCGGTGCGGCGGCGCTGGCAACTGCCAAAGTCCCTCGCCACACCGGGAATGGCCCGTCAGGGCTGGTAGCCGGTATCTTCGGCCAGATCCTTGCCACAGGCGGCATCTCTGGCCAGCTCGTCGCACCGTTCGTTCTCCGGATGGCCGGAGTGACCCTTCACCCAGAGCCACTCAATCTGGTGGCGACCCACTTCCGCATCCAGCTCCTTCCAGAGATCGACGTTCTTGACCGGTTGCCGGTTGGCGGTCATCCACCCTTTCTTCTTCCAGCCGATGATCCACTGGGTGATCCCCTGGCGGACATACTGGCTGTCGGTGGTGAGGCGTACCTTGCACGGTTCGTTGAGGGTGCGCAGCCCCATGATGGCGGCCATCAGCTCCATCCGGTTATTGGTGGTCAACTTGAATCCGGCGGAAATCTCTTTGCGGTGCTTGCCGTAGACCATGACGGCCCCGTAACCACCCGGGCCCGGATTGCCGAGGCAGGAGCCGTCGGTATAGACATCAATCTGTTTTAACATGAGCAATCAATCTGTTTTAACATGAGGCTTGGGGTAAACTAGCGAGTAAGTAAAGCCGAAGTTTGACATAGATTGGATCATGAACACACCCCAACTGAATCGCCAGATCATTCTGGATACCGAAACCACAGGTATGAATACGGCGGGCGGCCCTGTCTATCTGGGGCACCGCATTATCGAAATCGGCTGTGTGGAGGTGATCAACCGCAAGCTGACCGGTAACCACTATCACGTCTATATCAAGCCTGATCGTCTGGTCGACCCGGAAGCGATCCAGGTGCACGGTATCACCGACGAGTTTCTGCGTGACAAACCGTCGTTCAGCCAGATTGCCGACGAATTCCTTGAGTTCATCCGCGGCGCCGAACTGATCGCCCACAACGCGCCGTTTGACGTGAGCTTCATGGACTATGAGTTCAGCAAGCTCGGACTCAACTTCAAGACGGCGGATATCTGCACCATCACAGATACCCTGGCGATGGCGCGGGATCTCTTCCCCGGCAAGCGCAACAACCTGGATGTGCTGTGCGATCGTTACGGTATCGACAACTCCCACCGTACCCTGCACGGGGCTTTGCTCGATGCGGAGATCCTGGCGGACGTCTACCTGCTGATGACCGGCGGCCAGACCAAACTCAATCTGGCTACCGAGAGCAACGAAAACGAGAGCAATCAGGACACCAGCATTCGCCGGTTGGAGAGCAACCGACCCGCCCTCAAGGTGGTGCGTGCCAGTGCCGAGGTTCAGGCCCTGCACGAAGCGAGACTGGATCTGGTACAGAAGAAGGGAGGAAGTTGTTTGTGGCGGCAATGAGCAAGTGGTGTGCAGGTCTGCTGTTGTTGCTCTCGCTGGGGGCGACGGCGACCGAGGTATTTGCCCCTTCCGATATTCCGCTGCTTGATAACCGCTTTCGCATCGATTACGGCGTGAAGGAGATCACCTTCATTATCAAGCGCAAGCCGGGCACCCCGTCCGTGATCCTGGTTCGCCCCGATGGCAGCAAGCTTTACGTGGGCAAGGTCAAACCCGCAGATGTGGGTTGGCTGGCGCTGCCGGAGCATGATCTCATTACCCTGCGCAATCCCATGCCGGGCCCCTGGCAGGCGATTGGCGAGGTGGATCCCGACAACCGGGTGCGCATTCTCTCCGATATCCGGCTCGATATCGCCGCCCTGCCGATGCAGCTCTATCAGGGGGAGGTGGTCAAGCTCAAGGCGTGGTTGCTGATCAATGGTCAGCCGCCGAAAGATAAATACTATCTCTCTGATCTTGGCATGACCGTCAAGCTGCAATCGTTCAGCGATGCCGATAAGAAAGAGGTCGTGCTGGATCAAGTACTTGGCCACTATCGCGATGATGGCAAGGGGCTGGACGAAGTGCCGGGTGACGGCATCATGACGGCGGAAGTGACACTACAGGATATTCCCGCCGGCAAATACCGCGCCATGTTCAGCACAGGTAATCAGGTGTTTGTCCGAGCCCGCTATCAGGATGTGCTGCTCTATCCTTATCCGTTCAGCTATAACCTGACACCCCCTTCGGAAGAGCTGGGCGCCAAATTGTCGCTGCTGATCGATCGTGATGAACTGGATCCGGCCTCTGTCGCGATCAAGGGGAGTGTCACCAGCAATGTGGGTGGCCTCTACGAGTTTAGCGAGACGGCCAGTGAGCCCAAGCTTGATATCGATCTCTCTGCCATCAAGGAGGTCGGTCAGCATGAGGTGAAAGCGACCCTTTATGGCACCACTCGTCTGGGGCGCGAGCTGAAGATCGAGTTGCCGGTGAAAACCTTCAATATCTTTCCGCCCCCTCCGCCCCCTCCGCCTCCCGCAGAGGTGGCATCAGCAGCCGCTCAGGCCTCCAGCGCCGAGTCTACCGAAGAGCAGCCTGAAGAGGGAATGGGGTGGCTACTTTGGGTTCTGGTTGGGGGTGGGGTACTACTGGTGTTGCTGGGAGGCGCAGGTTTTGTGGTGATGCAAAAACGGCGTGCTTTTAAACGTGCGCTAGCAGCAGCTCAGGCTGAAAATCAACAAAACGGCCAACCGGCAGCCAAGCTGGATCTCAATTTGCCAGAGCAGTAGCCCAGACTCGGGAAAAACGATACACCAGAGAGAAGAAACCGCCCTCGATAAGCAGGGCGGTTTTTTAGCTCGAACCCTTAGGATAAGGGATTGGCAGCAATCAGTGATCGCCGATATAGACATCCTTGTTCTGCTCGCGGATTTCGAGGAACTTGTCCAGATTGGCCATCATCAGCTCGACCAGCTGGGGGTCGAAATGCTGCCCCTTCTCCTCTTCAATCAGGGCCAGCACCTTGTCCAGCGGCCACGCTTTCTTGTAGCAGCGATCCGAACCCAAGGCATCGAACACATCGGCCAGTGCCACGATCCGTCCTTCCAGTGGGATATCGGCCCCCTTCAAACCGCGGGGATAACCGCTGCCATTCCACTTCTCATGGTGATTGCCTGCTATGGTGGCGCCAATCTGGAACAACGCCAGATCGCTGCCGGAGAGCATATCCTGACCGAGTTGGGCATGAGTTTTCATGATCTCCCACTCTTCCGGGGTCAGCTTGCCCGGTTTGTGCAAAATGGCATCGGGAATACCCACCTTGCCAATGTCGTGCAGTGGTGAGGCCCGTTTAACCAGCTCGCTCTGCTCTTCGCTCATCCCCAGCAGATGGCAGAAAAGCTCGGTGTAGAGCGCGACCCGTTTGACGTGTAACCCTGACTCCTTGGAGCGAGTTTCGACCAGTTCGCCGATGCGATAGATGATCTCCCGCTGGTTGTCGGCGATCACCTCGTTGAGCCGGATATTTTCCAGCGCCACTATGATGTTTTCGGTAAACAGGGTCAGCAGGCTGGTATCGATCTGACTGAGCTGGCGAGTGGTCTCGATATGAAACAACAGGTGGTGGCGCGGGTTTTGGCAGTAGAGCACCATCTGGTTGGTGTTGTAGATATTGCAGCCCCGGGTCATGGCCTGACGCAGTATCTCGGGTGCCTCTGTCAACCGCACCGGGGGATGACCTGGCAGCAGGGGCTCCAGCAGTTGATCCTTCACTTCGTAGGCATATTGTTTTACATCGTAAATCTGGGTCTCTCCCAGATGGAGCAGGGCGCTCAGCTGCTCTTGGGCGCCTTCGACAAACTGACGCAGGGCCCGTTTCTCAAAGATCCCCTTGGAGGCTTCGATGACTTTTTCCAGCCCTTGCCGGTTGCTTTCCAGGGTGCGGATATCCCGATAGGAGCGCAGGCTGGCACGCAGCAGGGTGCGCAGCTTCTGGGAGGTGAGCTCGGTTTTATCCTTGTAGTCGTTGATGTCGTAGTTGGTCACCACGTCATCTTCCGGCGCTTGGCCGGGTTGGCCGGTACGCAGCACGATTCGTACCATCTTGTTTTGCAGCTCTTCACGGACATATTTGACGACATCAAGACCGGCGTGATCGACCTCCATCACCACGTCCAGCAGCAGCAGTGCAACATCCGGGGTGGTGGCCAGCAATTTTTTTGCCTCTGCTGCCGAATAGGCATGCAGAAACTCGATGGGACGATTGTCAAACTCGAATTTGTTTAAAGTGATCTTGGTGATGCGATGCACTTCCGGTTCATCGTCAACAATCATCACCCTCCAGCCTGCTTGCTGCGCGTCGGGGAGGGAGAGCTCGTCATCATCAATAATCAGGATCTGGTCATCCATCATACAATCCTGTTTGGCATCCTGTGCTTACATTAACTGCTTCACTAAGGATAGGAAACTTATTGAGAAATAAAATTTGATCTCGAAAAACTATGGTCGAAATAGGCAAATGGAACCCTGCGTGACAGTGTTGTTGTCCGGCTGCTTTCTTCGTCCAATCATGGGACTAGCGTGCATAAGCCCGTTTCTCTGTTCGGGGGCTGATGGTAGTGATTAGTGATGTTTGAGCCGGGTAGACGAGAAATAATCGCATTTGATAGTGATTCCCATTTGTGTGTAGCATAGGCAACACACTCAACGAGGAGCCTCATTGTGTCCCCATCTCTGCCTCCCAATCGTCCCCGTCTGCTGACTGTCAAAGCCATTACCCAGATCACCCCCCATTTGCGTCGTATCACCTTTGGTGGCAGCGAACTGGCTGACTATCCCTTCACCTGCGGTGGGGCCCATATCAAGGTGATGCTGGCCCAGCCCCATCAGGTAGAGCCGGTGCTGCCTGCAATGACCCCGAGCGGCCCGCGCTGGAGTGACCCGGCTGACAAGCCGGTGATCCGCACCTACACCATCCGCGCGTTTCGCCGTGATGAGCAGGAAATTGATATCGACTTCGTGCTGCACGGTGACGGTGGCCCCGCCAGCGCCTTTGCTACCCATGCCAAGCCGGGAGAGAAGGTGATCCTCTCCGGGCCGGGTGGTCCCAACCCCATGCTGCAACCGGCCGATCACTACTGCCTGGTAGGGGATCTCACCGCCTTGCCCGCCATCATGGCGATGTGTGAGGTGATGCCTGCAGATGCCAGAGGGGAAATTGCGATTCTGGTGCCGGATCAGGCCGATGCTCAGCCGTTGACGCTACCGGTCGGGGTAAGCTGTCACTGGTTTGTCGGCGAGCCCGAGTCTAGCGGCCTGCTGGAGCATGTGATTGCTCTGCCGCTGGTGCGTGATGGCGGCTTCTTCTGGCTGGGTGGGGAAGAGGCGCTGGTGCTGCCGCTGCGCCGCCATTTTCGTTCCGTGCTCGAGGTGGATCGTCAGTCGCTCTACGCCGTGCCGTACTGGCGCCGGGGCAAGAGTGAAGAGGCCTATCACCAGACCCGTCACGATGTGATGGATAATTAAGCGGATGCGAAAGAATACCTGATTCACTCTTGCAAATAAAAATGATTTGCATTTAGTATTTCGCCGTCCCGATGTCAGTCGGTATGGCGCTTTTGTTTTTGATGGCTGCGAGTGGCAAAGCACAAAGCAGGGCCTGCCGTAATGCACTGATGTTCGGGGTGATGGGGCATGGACGACTGTTCATGCCAATGAACTCCATCACTTTGCACCGGGTCTGGCGAGGTCAGACAGGGATGTCGGTGGTGTTGGCCCTGGTTGTTTTATGTGGAGTGTTGATGATGCGTACATCATCCCGACGATTTGCAGTGCATCCTCTGGTGTTGTCCCTTTTTGCCCTGCCAGTTCTGGCCCAAGGGACTGCACCTGTCACCGCTCATGAAACCATGGTGGTGACTGCGAGTAAAACCCGGCACAGCGAGCTGACCGCCCCGGCCAGCGTCTCTGTGGTGACTCGGGCCGAGCTCGACAAACTCAATGTCAATGACCTCACCGGCGCTCTGAAACAGTTGCCGGGGGTCAATATCAGCCCTGCTACCAGCTACGGCCGCAGCGAGATCAAGTTGCGCGGGCTGGAGGGGGATTACACCCTGTTGCTGGTCAATGGCCGGCGTATCAGCTCCCGCGATGCTCTTACCTCCGGTTATGGCAATGATTTCGATCTCTCCGCTATCCCCATGGCGGCCATCGAGCGTATCGAAGTGATCCGTGGCCCTATCTCCTCCCTCTACGGTGCCGATGCGCTGGGTGGGGTGGTCAATGTCATCTTGCGCCAACCCGGGGAGAAGACCGAAGCGGCGGCCACCTATACCTTCAGCGACCCCACCGACGGTCACGGCGGGGATATCAACAAGGCGAGCGCCTATGTGGGCGGGACGCTGATCGACAACAAGCTGCTGGCCAACCTGGTGGTGGAAGGGAACCACAGGGACGCCTGGCTGAGCGAGCAGAGCATCAACCCCAAGGCCGATGCCATCGAGCAGCGTGAAAAGCTGGGGATCCTCTCCAACGTCAAATGGTTGATCGATGATCGTCAGGATCTGGATGTAGGGATGAACTACGCCAAAGACGATCGCGAGGCCCACTGGAACAACTACGGCCAGACGCCGCGCAATATCCAGCAGATGGAGCGACTGGGGCTCAATGCCACTCACGTCGGCCGTTGGGAGCAGTTCGACAGCCGGGTCGGCTATGCGTTCGAGCAGGTTGACCTGTTTGACGACTCCGAGCTGATGACGGCGCTGAGCAAGAGCAGCGGCGATGTGAGCCAGACCAACCACACCTTCGATGGGCAGGTGAGCGGTAATCTGGGCAGCCACCTGCTGACGAGTGGTGCCGAGTACCGCATCACCGAACTCAAGCATAACGTCAACCTCAAGGGGGACGATGTCAGCGTCAATCAGAGCGCGCTCTATCTGCAGGATGAGTTTGGCTTTGGCGATCTGGCGTTGACCCTGAGTGGCCGGGTCGATCACCACGAGACCTATGGCACCGAGTTCAGCCCCCGCGGTTATGCCCTCTACAGCCTGACGGACAACTGGGTGGTCAAGGGCGGCATTGGCAAGGCGTTCAAGGCGCCGACCATTGCCCAGTCCAACCCGGATTATGCCGTAGCCGCCTGTCGCGGTCGCTGCGCTGTGGTGGGCAACCCGGATCTGAAGCCGGAAACCGCCGTCAGCTACGAGCTGGGCACCGCCTATGATGGGTCGTTCTGGGGCGCCGGGGTTACCGCCTTCCACAACGATATCAAGGACAAGATCCAGAGCGAGGCATGGACCTCCACCTGGCGTCCGGCGGTGATGACCTATCAGAACGTCAGCAAGGCCCGCATCAAGGGGGTGGAGCTGAGCGGCTGGTTTGATATCACCGATGCCCTGACCCTCTCCAGCAACGTCACCCTGATCGACGGGGAGGACAAGACCAGCGGCAAGGATCTCTATCGGACGCCGGAGCATACCGTCAACGCCAAGCTGGAGTGGCAGGTCATCGAGAGCCTGAGTACCCAGCTCGGCTGGAACTACACCGGCAGCCAGATCCTGCCGGTTCCGCGCATGAGCGGCACCACCTATGAGACCACCGCCGGATTCCACACCCTGGATATCGGGGCAGTCTGGAACGCCACTCGGGCACTGGATCTGAAGTTCGGGCTCAACAACCTGACCAATACCAAGCGTGACTGGGTTGCCACCGAGGCCGATCAGATCCTCGACGGGCGCACTGTCTATGCCGGTGTGGCCTACAAGCTGTAATGGCTGAGCGGGAGCCCGCACTGGCGGGCTTCCGTTGTTGCCACGGTATCACCTCGGATGACGGCTTTTGTGTCAACAAGATGGCATTGCAATCATAAGGAGTTAAAGGGTGTTTAGAGACCAGACCTCGCTGTTCTGGCTGGGATTGTTCCTCCTGTTCGTACTGCTTTCTCTTTCGCTCGCCACCGGTGCGGGTGTCTATGGTGCTCGCGAGGTGCTCGGCTACCTGATGGGGGATGCCCGCTGGGCTGGCGACCAGAAGCTCGCCATGGTGCTCAATACCTTGCGACTGCCGCGCACCCTCTGTGCCATGGTGGTCGGCGCCTCTTTATCTCTGGCTGCCTCCTTGTTGCAGAGCGCGACCCGCAATCCGCTGGCGGAGCCCGGCCTGCTCGGCGTCAACGCCGGGGCCGTCTTTGCGCTGGTGGTGGGGCTCACCTGGTTCGGGGTGGAGTCCGCCTACGGCTATCTGCTCTGGGCCGGACTCGGTGCGCTGCTCGGCAACGTGATTGTGCTGGGGCTTGGCATGATGATTGGCCGCTCCAACCCGCTGAAGCTCATTCTGGTCGGGGTGGCGCTCTCCGCCACCTTCGGCGGTCTCTCCAGCTTTCTGCTGCTCTCCAACAAGATGGTGCTGGAACAGTACCGCTTCTGGAACCTCGGCTCCCTGTCGGCGGCCAATCTCGATGCCATCATTGCCGTGCTGCCCTTCGTGTTGGCGGCGTTTGTCATCACCCTGCTGCTCTGTCGCCAGCTAACCCTGATGCAGATGGGGGACAGTCAGGCCCAGGCGCTGGGGATCCGCCCCAACCGGGTGCGGATTGGCGTGCTGCTGGCCGCCACCCTGTTTACCGCCAGTGCCATCGCCATCGCCGGCCCTATCGGCTTTGTCGGCTTTCTGGCCGCCTACTGTGGCCGATTGGTGGAGCCGGTGAAGCTGTCGGTGCAGGTCTGTTTCTCCGCCCTGTTCGGCATGCTGTTTCTGCTGTTGGCAGACATTCTGGCGCGCTGGCTGATCCAGCCGTTCGAGCTGCCCAACGGGGTTATTCTGGCCCTGATTGGCGCACCTGTGCTGATCGCCATTGTTCATCGCGGGGGCTTTCGTACCCTGCTGACCGTCAAGTGAGGGGTTGATGCGTACACCTACCGATATGCTCTGCCTGCGGGCCGGCAACCGCTCTTTGCTGCTCCATCTGCCAAGCTGGCGCGGGCTGGCTCTGCTGGCCGTGGCGTTGCTGGCCCTGGCTCTGCTGGCCCTGAGCGTTGGCGGCGGCAAGCTCGGCTTTGCCGGGGTGGTCAACACCCTGATGGGGGAGGGGACGCGGCTTGAGCAGCTCACCCTGTTCAAGATCCGGCTGCCGCGCATCCTTGGGGTGGTGGTGGCGGGGGCCGCAATGGGGCTCTCAGGCTGTCTGGTGCAGACGCTGGTGCGCAACCGGCTGGCCACACCCGACATGGTGGGGGTCAACAACGGCGCCTCTCTGGCCATCATCATCTTCTCCCTCTATCTGACCGTGGGCAGCTGGCCCTGGTGGGCGGCCCCCATCGGCGCCATCTTCGCGGCGCTGGTGCTCTATGCCCTCTGCCGCAAACCGGGTGAGCAGGGCTATCTGTTCGTGGTGATCGGTATCGGCCTCTCCGAGCTGTTCGAGGCGCTCGGCCAGTTCGTGATGTCCACTCAGGCCCTGCTGCACCTGAGCTCCCTCTATTTGTGGAATATGGGCAGCTTTATCGCCGTGGGTTACAGCACCATCACCCCCATCGCCATCCTGTTGCTGCTGCTCTGCCCGTGGATCGTCTATCTCTCCCGCTCGCTGGCGGTGCTGCGCTTTGGCCCCGAGATGGCCAGAGGGCTTGGCGTCAACGGCGATCGGGTGCAATTGGGCATTCTGGCCCAGGCCATTCTGGTGGCGGCGCTCGGCACCGCCATCGGCGGCCCCGTGGTCTTTATCGCCATGGCAGCCCCCATTCTTGCCTCCTGGCTGGTAAAAGACCGGGTGGTGCCGCTCTGGCTGGCGGCACTCAGCGGCGCCCTGCTGCTGCTTGCCAGTGATACCCTGGTTCGGGGGCTGGCCAGCCCCCACGAGGTGGCGACCGGTATCATGACCCGCATTCTCGGTGGCCTGTTGCTGCTGTTTCTTCTCGTTAACGATCGCCAGAGGGCTGACTGATGACGCTCACCGTAAATCGCCTCCACTTCGCCTATCAGCAGACTCCCATCCTGCGGGACATCTCCTTCAGCGTGCCGAGGGGCAAGCTGGTGGGGATCGTCGGCCCCAACGGCTGCGGCAAATCGACCCTGCTCAAGCTGCTATCTGGCCAGATGAAAGCCCAACGCGGCGAGATCCTGCTCAAAGGCAAGCCGCTTGCCAGCTACCCCATGAAGGGGCTGGCGCGGGAGCTCGCCTATCTGCCCCAGCGGCCCACCCTGCCTGCCGGCATTCTGGTGGAGCAGCTGGTGCAGTATGGCCGTCACCCTCATCAGGGCTGGTTCAATCAGTGGGGTGAGGAGGATGCCCGCATGGTGCGTATTGCCTGCGAGCGAATGCAGCTTGAGGGGATCTGGCAGCAGAGCGCTGCGTCCCTCTCCGGCGGGCAGGCACAGCGGGCGTGGCTGGCGATGATCCTGGCGCAGGACAGCGACATGGTGCTGCTCGACGAGCCCACCAGCGCCCTCGATATCGGTCACCAGACCGAGGTGATGGAGGCGATCCATCGCATCACCGCCGAGGGCAAAACCGTGCTGCTGGTGATCCACGATCTGGCGATGGCGGCCCGCTACTGTGACGAGCTGATCGCCATCGGCGAGGGGACCATTGCCGCCATGGGCCCGGCCCGGGAGGTGGTGACCAAGTCCTTGATCGACCGGCTCTACCAGACCAGCGTCGACATTCTGCATGCCCCCGGCGACGGGGCGCCCATTATCGTGCCCCGTCGCCACGAACATGGCCGTGCCCTGCGTTCGGCGAGTTGAGTCATATGGGCCTGCTCTGTGGGCCCACCGAGTGTATTCACGCGGCCGATTATCCGGGCCGTGTAACGAGAAGGAGTGAAATGATGAAGCGTTTTGCCGCCCTGGCAGCAGCCATCCTGATGCTGGCCGCGCCGCAGGTTCAGGCGCAGGAGATGCGTGAAGTGACCGATGCGTTTGGCCAGAAGGTGCAGGTGCCAGCCCAGCCAATGCGGGTGGTGGTGCTGAGCGAGCTCGAACTCGACAGCACCCTGACCCTGGGGCTGACCCCCATCGGCGCCGTCAATGGCCGTGGTCAACCCACCTTGCCCCGCTATTTGCTGAACGAGGCGGGCATGGGTATCCAGGTGATCGGCGATCTCGACAGCCCCAATCTGGAGTCGCTGATTGCGCTGGAGCCCGACCTTATCCTGACCGGCCAGACCCGTCCCGAGCTGCTGACCTTGCTGGGGGAGATCGCGCCGACCGTGGTGACCAGCAAGTGGGGTGAACCGTGGCAGGATAGCTTTCGCCGCACCGCTCACACCCTCAACCGCGACCAGCAAGGGGATACTTTCTTGCTGCAGTATGCCGAGCGGTTGACTCAGGCCCGCAGCAAGCTGGCCAAGCATCAGGGGGAGAGCATCAGCATAGTGCGCTGGAACCCCAAGGGGCCGAGCTTTATGTATCAGGGCACCTTTGCCAGCAGCGTAGTGGAGTCGATGGGGCTGGTACGCCCAAGCAAGCAGCAGGGGACTGGCGCACCCCACTCACCGGCGCTCAGTCTGGAGTCCCTCAACCTGCTGGATGCTGACTGGCTGGTGGTCGGCACTCTGAGCGCCAGCGGTGATGCGGTGGATGCCATGCGACAGGCGGAGCAGACCCCGGCGTTCCAGCAACTGCCGGTGATCAAGGCCAAGCGCTTTGGCGCCGTTGACGGGTCGCTCTGGACCTCCAGCGGCGGCCCGCAGGCGGCCCTTAAGGTGATCGAGGATGTGGAGCAGTTGCTGGCAACCCGCAGCTGAACGAGCGCGTTATCTGAGGGATGAAATCTGTGCGAATGAACCACAGATAGAGTATCTATCAGTGGTTCATTAATGTGGATGTTAATTTCTTTTATTGGCTCATTCGCAAAAGAGTGCTTTCGTTTATTGATTAATGTGTGAATTGCTGCACGTTCTGGGTACGAGCCTCGCGGTATGGCTTTTGTCGCCCCCGTTTTTCCGTATGGTATGAGCGTTTATTGGGTCAAGGGTTAATTGCTGCTTGTTCCCGTTAAGTGCTTGCTACCAAAGAGGAATCTAAATGAACGAGAGTCGACGTAGAGTCACCCTGGGGCTGTTGAGTACCCCCCTGGTCGCCACCCTCACCGGCTGCAACAGCAGCAATGACAGCCAGGGGAGTGCGGCGGATTTTCGCACCACCCTGACCGACCGGCTGAGCGCCGAGCTGCACGACGAGCAGACGGCCCGCCAGCTGGCCCCCTTCATCGAGGAGGCCTGCTTCAACATGACCCCGTCCCGGGTCGCCATCGACCAGGCCCACTGCGTCATCGCCTTTGCCTTCGGCAACCGCCCCAACGCCTCGGGCAACCCGGATGAACTGGCCGAGCCCGGCCCCATGAACGAGGCGCTGGCCGCCTGCTGCGCTGCTCTCTATCGGCAAAAGCCGGTGCCCATGTACGTGCAGTGGGAGATCGCCCGCTTCCTCGACTCGGCCCGCTATCCCGACATCCCGGCCCGGGATGTCATCTCCATCGAGCCTTACTGGGATGATGAGGGCAAGCTGGTCTACCTCAGCACGGACGGGGTGGTGGAGGCCATCGTCAGGGATTATGCAGGGGGAGAGGCCGCCGCCCTCGGCACGGCGGCCGTCATCGGTCACCGCGACCACGTCAAACGCTGCATCATCACCTGCCGTACCCGCAAGGTGGCGAGCCATGCCCCGGAGGGGATCGAACTGCCCGTCTGGTATGACGAGCAATCCGATCAACCCTGGACCCGTCGCCGCGACCTCTATGTATTGCAGGACATGTCTGTTCAGTTGCTCGGGATAGCTCAGGCGAATATCGCTCAGGCTTATCCGAACGGCTGAGGACGCCGCTCGGCGGATAGTGCAGTAGCGAATAGTGCAGTAGCGGATGGTGCAGTAGATAGCGCAGTAAAAGAAAACGGCGGGATGATCCCGCCGTCTTTTATTGAAATGACTCTGCTTACTGTTTCTGGATGGCGGTCACGGTGAGCTTGCCGGCCGGGTTCTCGGCGTGAAAGCGCACAGCATCCCCCACCTTCAGATCCTGGAGCAGGGCCGGATCGGCCACCCGAAAGACCATGGTCATCGCCGGCATCTTGAGGTTGTCGATCGCCTCGTGCTTGATACCAACCTTGCCGTTGGCCGCGTCGATGCGGCTGATGACCCCCTGGGTCATCGCCATCTCGTTCATGCCTTCCATCTGGCTCATCTGGCCCATGTCGTGGCCGGCATGGTTCATCATCTCCTCGGCCTGCAGGCCGGTGTGGGTGGCAAGGCCAAGCAGCAGGGTCAGGGTCAGCGTCTTGTAGTTCATGGTGTTTCCTCGTCGTTGATTCAGATTCTTGGTTGTCAAAAAGGGTGCTGTCACCGGGTTAGCCGGCGGGGTGGTGCTCGGTCGTGCTCAGGTGCCGGCTGCGCCACAGGTAGTAGGCGGCGGGCAGCACCAAGAGGGTCAGCACCAGTGCGCTCACCATGCCGCCGATCATGGGGGCGGCGATGCGCTGCATCACCTCTGAGCCGGTGCCGTGGCTCCACATGATGGGC